>JAPHSC010000093.1 GCA_026193125.1 Gammaproteobacteria bacterium | reverse complement strand
TACAAGACCAGCTGGGTATAACCCAGGGCCGCGCGCACCGCATCAAGGTCTCTGACGGCCACGCTGGTGGTGTAGTAACGTGGATCGCCAGGCAAGTGGTCGTGGCAATCCTTGAGCGCCCGGGTCGTCTCCTCATCGTCCCAGTCCAGCGCCTCGGTCTCGGCCGAAAAATTGCAGGCCATGCGATTGGATTTGCCCGTACCGCGCTGGTCCACCAGCAAGATATCGTGGCTGCGGCGGATGCGCTCAAACGCCTGCTGACTGCTCGCGTATGCCTCGCTCGCTGCCTGGCCGGGTCCTCCTGCCAGCAGAACAAATGCCTGTTCCGAGCGTTGCTGATTCAAGGTGGGTACGCGGGCAACAAACAGTTCTATCTGCTTGCCCAGCGGTTCGTCGGGATTCTCCGGCACCTGGAAAAGACCGCACTGCGCAGGCGTGGAGACTGTCCCCTCCGTGTTCTGGATGCGACAGTCCTTCAGTTCCAGTGCGCTTGCTTGCGCCAACAGGGAGAGGCTGCCTAGCAGCGCGACGAGCACAGTTCTGGGGCCCATACGGCCTCCTTGTCGAGTAAACGGGAGGATTCTCGCAGTCATGCGCTGCGCTGTAAACCGGGCGTCCCTGGATGCGCGGCATGCTGAACTGCTGGTAGAATGCGCGACCGCCCCGAAGGCGGAGCGAGAAACGTATGGCAAGCAGACAAAGGTATGACGTGATCGTGGTCGGAGGCGGCCATGCCGGTACCGAGGCCGCCCTGGCGTCGGCGCGTGTCGGCGCGCGTACGCTTTTGCTGACCCATAACATAGAGACCATTGGCCAGATGAGCTGCAACCCCGCTATCGGGGGCATAGGCAAGGGCCATCTGACTCGCGAAATTGATGCCCTGGGCGGTGCCATGGCGCGTGCGGCCGATAGGGCCGGTATCCAGTTCCGCACCCTGAACGCAAGCAAGGGACCAGCCGTGCGCGCCACGCGCGCCCAGGCGGATCGTGTGTTGTATCGCCAGGCTATCCGCAGCATGGTGGAAAACCAGCCGGGCTTGACCCTGTTCCAGCAGGCGGTAGACGACTTGCTGGTAGAGGGCGAGAAGGTCACCGGAGTAAGGACCGTCATGGGTCTGGAGTTTCACGCCGCCGCAGTCGTACTGACCGTGGGTACGTTCCTGGGCGGGCGCATTCATGTCGGACGATCCAGCCACCAGGGTGGCAGGGCGGGTGATCCGCCGGCCAATGCCCTGGCCGCCCGGCTGAGAGAATTGCCTTTCCGCGTCGGCCGCCTCAAGACCGGCACGCCGCCGCGTATTGACGGACGCAGTCTGGATTGGAGCGTGATGGAAGAACAGCGGGGGGATGACCCGGTGCCGGTGTTCTCCTTTATCGGCCGCGCCAGTGAACACCCCCGCCAGGTTTCCTGTTTCATTACGCATACCAATGAGCAGACCCACGAAATTATTCGAGGCGGGCTTGGCGATTCGCCGATGTTCTCGGGCGCCATTGAAGGTGTAGGTCCGCGTTATTGTCCCTCGGTGGAAGACAAGGTGGTGCGTTTTTCCGACAAGTTGTCGCACCAGGTATTCGTTGAACCCGAGGGTCTGAATACGCACGAGGTTTACCCCAACGGCATTTCCACCAGTTTGCCCTATGCGGTACAGCTGGAGTTTGTGCGCAGCATGCGGGGTTTTGAGAACGCCCATATCACACGTCCGGGTTACGCTATCGAATACGATTTCTTCGACCCTCGAGATTTGAAACCCAGCCTGGAAACCCGCTCCCTGGGGGGCCTGTTTTTTGCCGGTCAAATTAACGGCACGACTGGCTATGAAGAGGCCGCTGCCCAGGGATTGCTGGCCGGATTGAACGCTGCACTCACCGCCCTTGGCCGTGAGACCTGGTGTCCGCGCCGGGACGAGGCGTACATAGGTGTACTCGTGGACGATTTAATCACCTGCGGAACCGCGGAGCCTTACCGTATGTTCACGAGTCGCGCCGAGTACCGCCTGAAGCTGCGGGAGGACAACGCTGATGCCCGCCTGACTCCCCGTGGTCGCGAACTGGGGCTGGTGGACGACGCGCGCTGGGATACCTTCCAGCGCAAGCAGGAGCTGGTGGGGCACGAGGTGCAGCGTCTGGGCCAGGTGCTGGTGAGACCCGAGTACTTGAGCGAGGAGCAATCCCTGACACTGTTTGGCGGGCCGCTATCGCGGGAAGCCAGGGCATTTGAATTGCTCAAGCGACCCGAGGCAAGCTACGCCGGTATTACCAGCCTGCCCGAAGTGGGTGCGAACACAGCGCTGGATGATCTGGACACCGAGCAGGCCGCGCAGGTCGTCCTGCAGGTGGAAGTGCAGGCCAAGTACCAGGGTTATATTCTGCGGCAGCAGGAGGAAATAGACCGCCAGCTGCGCAACGAGCAGACGCGTCTGCCGGAGGACCTGGACTATGCAGGGGTCAGGGGCTTGTCCAACGAGGTGCGCCAAAAACTGGGGCTTGCCCGTCCGGGAACGATCGGCCAGGCCTCGCGTCTGCCGGGGATGACACCTGCTGCAGTCTCCCTGCTGCTGATTCACCTGAAGAAGCGCGAGCTGGCCAGACGCAGCGCCTGAGCACTTTTCAAGCAGAGACTGTCTTGGGTAGTCCGTCGTCATGGAGTACAGTTGGAATCCATGACGCAGCAACTTAAACGACACGCACTCCTGGCCGTGATCCTGGCATTTGGCGGCCTCTTGCTCTGGCGCGGCGTCGGTCACGATGCCAGTGATTCGCCGGTCGTGTCCCACGATGCCGAGGTGTTGGCAGAGGCGGTTTTGCGGCGCGGCAACGGCCCGGAACCCGAGTCTCTGAACCCCCAGTCCTCGCGTACCGATCCGGCCTTCAACCTTGCGCGTGACCTGTTCGAGGGCCTGCTAACACACGCCCCCAATGGTGATCTGGAGCCCGCAGTCGCGACCAGCTGGGACATCAGTGATGATGGGCTGGTCTATACCTTCCACTTGCGCCCCGAGGCGCGCTGGTCCAACGGTGATCCGGTAAGCGCCGGGGATTTCGTGTTCAGTTTCAGACGTCTTGCGGATCCTGCTACGCCGGCTTTCTATGCCCAGAATATGACCCTGCTGCGTAACGGCGCTGAAATAGTGGCGGGTGAGATGACGCCGGACGCCCTGGGTGTCGAAGCCCTGGACCCCGCGACCCTGCGTCTGTACCTGGTCAGACCGGCCCCCTATCTGCTGGATTTGCTGACGCATCCCAGCATGTACCCGGTGCATGAGGCCAGCCTGCTCGCCCACGACAAGGATTATGGTCGTCCTGGTAACCTGGTCTCCAATGGCGCCTTTGTCCTGGATGAGTGGGTAGTGGGGGCCTATATTGGAGCCCGGCGCAATACCCACTACTGGAATAATCAAGCTAACCGCATAGACCGGGTGATTTTCTACAATACCGCGGATGACGGCGCCGAGCTCAAGCGCTACCGGGCGGGCGAGCTGGACTTCACCTACACCATTCCGCTGCAACAGTTTCGCTGGATCAAGGAAAACCTGGCGGCGGAACTGCGTATCCATCCTTACCTGACCACTTATTACTACGGACTCAACCTGCGCAAGCCCCCGTTTCGCGATGACCCGCAGCTACGCCAGGCCTTGGCCATGGCGGTTGACCGGGAATTGCTGACCGAGAAAATCACCGGCGTGGGAGAGGTTCCTGCCTATGGCTGGGTGCCACCGGGGACCAGTAATTACACTCCCCAGGTGGTCGCGTGGGCCGGCCTGGATGCGCAGCAACGCATCTTGCGGGCCCGGGAGCTTTACGCGAGTGCGGGTTACGGTCCGGACCATCCGGCCGAGGTGGAAATCCGTTACAACACCGCCGAGACCCACCAGCGTATTGCCGTCGCGATCGCCAGCATGTGGAAGGAAGCGCTGGGCGTGAAGACCACCCTGGTCAATGAAGAGTTCCAGGTCCTGATTCAGCACATTCGCCAGGGCGAGACCCAGGTTTTCCGCTCCAGCTGGATCGGGGACTACAACGATGCCTTCACCTTTGCCCAGTTTTTTCAGTCCGACTTTGATTTGAATCTCAGCGGCTATTCCAATCCCGCCTACGACAGCTTGCTGGAGCAGGCCGGCCGCGAGGTAGATCTGCAGCAGCGACGTGCGCTGCTGGAGCAGGCCGAGCGCCTGATGCTTGCGGATATGCCGGTAATTCCCCTGTACTTCCATGTCAGCCGGCACCTGGTCAAGCCCTGGGTAAAAGGCTGGCAGGACAACATCATGAATCTGCAGTACAGCAGGCATTTGTCATTGCAACGCGATTAATTCATGCTGCGGCCTACCCGATAGACACACGGGAGGGCGGCCTTGCCAGGGCTGATATTTAAACGATTTCTGAGCGCTATTCCCACGCTGCTGGTGCTGGTAACCGCGGCATTCTTTCTCATGCGCGCGGTGCCCGGGGGACCATTCGCCGGTGAACGAAACCTGCCGCCGCAGGTGGAACAGAACCTGCTCGCGGCCTACCACCTGGATGAAAGCCTGGGTCGGCAATACCTGCGTTACCTTGTAAACCTGTGCAAGGGCGACCTGGGGCCCTCTTTTCAATATCCCGATTATGACGTGGCCGAACTGATTGCCGCCGGACTACCCTATTCCCTGCAGTTGGGCGGACTGGCATTTTTGCTGGCGCTGGCGCTGGGTATACCGGCCGGGGTGGTGGCGGCGCGCAGGGCCAACACCTGGGTGGATGCGAGCATTATGGGCGTCAGCCTGGTGGGAATATCGGTGCCCAATTTCGTGGTGGCGCCACTGCTGGTCCTGGTATTCGCGATCTACCTGGACTGGTTGCCAGCGATGGCTGTGGAGGCGGGCAGCGGCATGGGTCTGCGCAACATGGTTTTGCCGGTGATAGCCCTGGCCCTGCCGCAGATTGCCTACATCGCCCGTATCACCCGTAGCAGCATGCTGGAAGTGTTGAGCGCCGGTTTTATCACCATGGCCCGGGCCAGGGGCCTGAGTTCGCGGCGGGTACTCTGGGGTCATGCCTTGCGCCCGGCGTTATTGCCTGTTGTCTCATACGTGGGACCCGCGGCGGCCGCCTTGTTGACCGGCTCGGTAGTGGTGGAAACGATTTTTGGCATCCCGGGTATCGGGCGCTATTTCGTGCAGGGAGCGGTGAACCGAGACTACACCCTGGTTATGGGTGTGGTGGTTTTCTACGGCGTACTGGTAATTGCCTTCAATCTCGTCGTGGATATCGGTTACCGCCTGATAGATCCCAGGTTGAGACGCGCATGAGCACCACGCCGGTTGCCGTCACCCATTGGAGGGCTGCTCTGGCCAGGTTGGCGGAAAACCGGGCGGCGATGGCGGCAGCCGTGGTGTTGGTCCTGGTATGCCTTGCGGTACTGGTAGGTCCGTGGCTGGTGTCCGCCACCTCCCAGGCGGTTGACTGGGACCAGATTTCCACGCCGCCTTCGCTACATAACGGACATCTCCTGGGGACTGACGCCAACGGGCGCGATCTGCTGGCGCGTATGCTCATGGGAGGACGCATCTCGCTGGCGGTGGGCCTGCTCGCGACCCTGGTCAGCGTGCTGATAGGGGTGATCTATGGTGCCACGGCAGGGTACCTGGGCGGCCGTGTCGACCAGCTGATGATGCGCGCCGTAGATGTGCTTTACGCCCTGCCTTTCCTGTTCCTGGTTATCCTGCTTACCGTGTACTTTGGCCGTCACATCATGTTGATATTCCTGGCCATAGGAGCGATCAACTGGCTGGATATGTCCCGCATAGTGCGTGGCCAGGCCATGAGCCTCAAGCGCCAGGAGTTTGTCCTGGCGGCCCAGGCCACCGGGGTATCCTCGGCCGGCATACTCTTGCGTCATATCCTCCCCAACCTGACCGGCATCGTGGTGGTCTACGCCACCCTGACCGTGCCCCAGGTAATTCTTGCCGAGTCCTTCCTGAGCTTTCTGGGTCTGGGGGTGCAGGAGCCGTTGACGTCCTGGGGTTCCCTGATCAGCGAAGGCGCTCGGGAAATGGAGAACGCGCCCTGGATGCTGGTCTATCCTGGCCTGGTCCTGGGTCTGACCCTGTTGTGCCTCAATTTTCTGGGCGATGGCCTGCGCGATGCCCTGGATCCGATGCGCGATGACAGGCGGGACGGGACATGAGCGCGACGGGTCCGGTGCTGCAGGTAACCGGCTTGCAGGTCTCCTATGGGCCGGTGCACAGATCCACGGATGCGGTGCGTGGCCTGGACTTCGAGTTGTACGCGGGAGAAGTATTAGCTGTCGTGGGTGAGTCGGGCTCGGGTAAGAGCCAGACAGCCCTGGCATTGCTGGGATTACTGGGACCGGGTGCCCGGCGTCGTGGCCGCATGCTGCTGGAGGGCAAGTCCCTGGATGAGCTGGACGAGGCAGGCTGGACCCGGGTCAGGGGCAGGCGGATCGGGCTGGTGTCCCAGGATCCCGGCCAGGCGTTGAATCCCTACCTGAGCATCGGCAAGCAGATGCTGGAAATGCTGCGCTGGCACCAGGGTCTGGGCGGCGTGAAAGCGCGCGAGCAGGCCGAGAGCATGTTGCGGGCAGTGGGTCTGACGGATGCGCCGAGCGTGCTTGGTAAATACCCCCACGAGCTTTCCGGTGGTATGCAACAGCGGGCCGTGATGGCGCTGGCCTTGCTGGGCGAGCCTGTGGTGCTGGTGGCGGACGAACCAACTACCGCTCTGGATGTGACCACCCAGAGCCAGGTGCTGGCTCTTATCGCCAGCCTGGCACGGCAAAGCGGAACCGCGGTGCTGTTGATTACCCACGACCTCGCGGTGGTCCGCGGCGTGGCGGACAGGGTCTTGGTGATGTATGGGGGCCGGGTACTGGAACAGGGACGCACCGACGAATTATTTGCAGCGGCGGGTCATCCCTACACCGCTGGCCTCATTGCCTGTGCGCCGGGGCTCACCTCCACCCCCGGCTCCTTGCTGCCATCCCTGCAGGGTCAGGCGCCGGGCGCCGGCGACTGGCCCCAGGGCTGCCCCTTCCATCCACGTTGCCCACGCCGGCTGGAAAAGTGCGCGACCAGCATGCCTGTCCTGGAGCAGATTTCCACCACGCACTGGCGAGCCTGTTTCAACCCGGGGTCAGATTTATGAGCCCGCTGCTGGAGGTGCATGATCTTGGCTTGTCCTTTGACCGCTCAAATGCCCTGGGACCGGGTATGTCGGGGGTCAGCTTCACGCTTGAGCCGGGTCATGTCCTGGGCGTGGTGGGCGAATCCGGTTCGGGAAAGACCAGCCTGGCGCGAGCGCTGGTTGGCCTGCGTCCCACGCGCTCGGGACACATCATGTTGATGGGTCAGCGTCTTCCGCCCGATGGCACCATGTCCACGGACCTGCGCCGACAGGTGCAGATGGTGTTTCAGAATCCGGTCGCTTCGCTGGATCCACGCATGACCATTCTTCAGAGCCTGGAAGAACCGCTCAGGGTGCACCGTGGCGACATGGATGCCCGACAACGACTGGCTCGGGCAGTCGATGTACTCGAAATGGTTGGTTTGCCGTCGGCCACGCTTGCCGGCTATCCGCATCAGTTCTCAGGTGGTCAGTGTCAGCGCATTGCCATTGCCCGGGCTCTAATGGTGCAGCCGGCGTTGTTGATTTGCGATGAAGTGGTGAGTGCGCTGGATGTCTCGGTACAGGCCCAGGTCCTGAACTTGCTCATGAGTCTGCAGCGGGAACTGGGTCTCGCGATGGTATTCATCAGCCACGACCTGGCGGTGGTGCGCCACATTTGTGACCAGGTGGCGGTGATTTACCGGGGTGGATTGCTGGAGCAGGGGGAGGCTGTTGCCCTGTGCGCCCATCCAGCCCACCCTTATACACGGGACCTCCTGGCAGCGGTGCCCGGCGCCAGGGTGAGTGCGGGCCGACCGGCCCCGCTGGCCCCGGATCAGCCGAATAGCGGGTGTGCTTACCGTCATCGCTGCGAGCTGGCCACGCAGCTATGCGTGGAGAGGGCGCCAGGCTTGGGATCGCGCATGGATTTATCACCGGATCGGAAAGTGGCTTGCCACCACCCGCTGGTCAGTGGCAAGCCAGCCGGTATAGTTGGGCAATAGTTTGCCTGACACCCGTTCGGCGAACCCTCGGCCCGGGCGAGGTCGGCTGATTGCTGGCATTTTACAGGTGGGGTAATTACCATACGCGGTCACGCATGGAGACCTGAATCTCTGGAGCCTTCGCATCATGAGCTTTGAACGTTCAATAAAATCACTTGCCCGCATGGCTGCCCTGTTGCTGGCCCTGTTTTCGATGTCCGCCATGGCCGCGGGCGACGTCGCACGCGGCGCTGATCTGGCCGATACCTGCAAGGGTTGTCACTTCATTCCGAATTACAAAAATGCCTTCCCTGTGTACAAGGTGCCAAAAATCGGTGGGCAGAATGAGGAGTACATCCTGGCTGCCCTGAAAGGGTATAGCAGCGGTGAACGCACCCACCCGACCATGACCGGGCAGGCGGCTACCCTGAATGACCAGGACTTGCTGGATGTCGCTGCCTACCTGGCGAGCCTGGGTGCCCCGCGTACGCAAGATGCCACGGGTCCGGTAAGCGACAAGATCGCAACCTGCTCAGCTTGTCATGGCGAACGCGGTATCAGTCCCATGGGTATGTACCCGAATCTGGCGGGACAGCACCATAGCTATCTGGAGCATGCCCTGGCCAGTTACCGCGACGGTACCCGCAAGAATCCAATTATGACCGGGTTTGCCAGTGCCTTGTCTGAAGACGACATCAAGGCGATCGTCGCCTACTTTTCATCCCAGAAAGGCCTGTTCACCCCGGCGCTCTAATCAGAATGGCGGACCCTGCCCAGTTGCCGGCAGGGTTTCACCAATCTCCCTCTACGAAATGGCGGATACGCGAGAATCGCCTGCGCGAGCATCGAGCTGAACCACACATGTTTGGGATAACTGCTGTCCGCAAGGCCGCTGCGACAGGCTACAATGGTCGTTTTCAGCCTGGAGTCCCCTCATGCAGCAGGCACCCTATAGCATAGATTTCGATCACGGCATCACCGCTATCGATGTCGAGTATGTGCGTCCCAAGCTGGATGCGAGCCACCTGATCCTGCACCGGGGCAGGGCTGCCTTTGTGGATACGGGTACCACCCACTCGGTACCGGGGTTGTTGCGGGCGATGGCCGATCGCGACATCCAGCCTGAACAGGTGGACTATGTTTTCGTGACCCACGTGCACCTGGACCATGCCGGTGGCGCAGGCGCGCTAATGCAGGCACTGCCAAAGGCGATCGCCGTGGTCCACCCGCGTGGCGCACGTCACCTGGCCGAACCGGAGAAACTGATCGCTGGCACGCGTGCGGTCTACGGTGACGAGGCATTTGAGAGGATGTACGGTGACATTATTCCGATCCCTGCCGAGCGCATACATGTGCCGAAGGATGGCGAGGTGCTGGAGCTTGCCGGTCGCCCGCTGGGGATCATGTTTACCGAGGGTCATGCGCGTCATCATTATTGTTTGACCGATGCCTCGGCCGGGGGCGTGTTCACCGGCGACAGCTTTGGCATTTCGTACCGGGAGCTGGATGGTCCGTCGGGGCCGTTTGTGTTTCCCACCACCACACCGGTGCACTTTGACCCGAAGGCGGCGCATGAAGCGGTAGACAGGATCATGGCGCTTGCACCCCGTTATCTGTTCCTGACCCATTTCAGCAGGGTCGCGGCGACTCAGGAGCTTGCCCGGGCCATGCACGAATGCCTTGATGCCTTTGTCGAGCTTGCCCGGCACAACCGCGACCAACCCGACCGTACCCGCTTGATGGAGCAGGCAATGTACGCTTGCCTGGACAACCGTCTGGATGCGAGCGGCTTCGAGGGAACCCAGGAATTCAGACATGAAATCCTGGACGATGACGTGCGCCTGAATGTGCAGGGCCTTGAGTTCTGGCTGGACCACGCCGACAAATAGCCGGGAACGGACGCGATCGTGACCAGGTTTGAGCCTATACCAAGGTCTGAACAGCATGCTGCATAACAGCATGCTAAACTGTCGTGCTCAGAATACCCGCAGGCCGGCACTGGCTGGGGCGGCACAGGACATACAAACATTGGGGGCATGATGGCTGGAAAATCTTCGGCTGGCGCGCGTTTTCGCGCTGCGGTCAAACAGGAGCGACCCCTGCAGGTAGTAGGCGCTATCAACGCGTATACGGCGCTGCTGGCTCAGCAGGCTGGTTTTCGCGCGCTATACCTTTCGGGGGCCGGTGTTGCCAATGCCTCTTTCGGCCTGCCCGACCTGGGACTGACCACCCTCAATGACGTCTGTGAGGACGTGCGCCGAATAACCGGCGCCACCGATCTGCCGTTGCTGGTGGACGCGGACACCGGCTGGGGCCAGGCCTTTATGATTTCACGCACCGTCTCCGAAATGATTCGAGCCGGTGCGGCAGGTTGCCACCTGGAGGACCAGGTACAGGCCAAGCGTTGCGGTCATCGCCCCGGCAAGGCCCTGGTGACCGTGGAGGAAATGTCGGACCGGATAAAGGCCGGCGTGGACGGCCGCCATGACGATGACTTTGTGATCATGGCGCGCACTGATGCGCATGCTGTAGAGGGTCAGCAGGCTGCGCTGGATCGCGCTGCAGCCTATGTGGAAGCAGGCGCCGACATGATCTTTGCCGAGGCCCTGGGAAGCCTGGACGAGTACCGTGAATTCACCACCCAGGTGAAAGTACCGGTGCTGGCCAACATTACCGAATTTGGCAAGACCCCCATGTTTACGCTTGAGGACCTGGGCGGCGCCGGCGTGTCCCTGGCACTGTATCCGCTCAGCGCTTTCCGCGCGATGAGTGCGGCAGCGCTGATGGTGTACCAGGAACTTCGAGCCAAGGGTACGCAGAAGGATGTGCTGCACCGTATGCAGACCCGATCGGAGCTGTACGAAGTGCTGCGCTACCACGAATATGAAACCAGGCTGGACGAGCTATTCGCCCAGGGAAAGGAATAGGACCACAAATTCGACACGAAAGACGAAAATCAAAAGGAGATCAGCCCATGAGTGACAAGCAAAAGAAAGCCGGCGGCCTGGCAGGGGTCGTTGCAGGTGCAACCTCTATCGCCACGGTCGGGAAGGAAGGCGCGGGGCTGACTTACCGTGGTTATGACATTACCGATCTTGCGGGCAAGGGTACCTTTGAAGAGACCGCTTACCTTCTGCATTATGGAAAATTGCCGACCAAGGCTGAACTCGCGGCGTATATCACGCGCCTGAAAGGAATGCGTGGCTTGCCGCCGGAGCTGAAAAAGGTTCTGGAGGCTATTCCTGCGACGGCCCACCCGATGGATGTCATGCGCACGGGCTGCTCTTTCCTGGGCAACCTGGAGCCGGAAGGTGATTTCAGCCATCAGCTGGACGAGGCGGACAGGCTGCTCGCCGTATTTCCGTCCATCATCATTTACTGGCATCGTTTTCACACCGATGGCGTGCGCATTGATACGGAGACCGATGACGACACCGTGGCGGGTCACTTCCTGCACATGCTGCACGACAAGCCACCCAGCGAACTGCACCGGCGCACTCTGGACATCTCCCTGATCCTGTATGCGGAACACGAGTTCAATGCATCGACCTTCACCGCGCGTGTCATTACCGGCACCCTGTCGGATTTCCACTCCGCAGTAACCGGTGCCATCGGCGCCTTGCGTGGTCCCCTGCATGGTGGCGCCAACGAAGCTGCCATGGAACTGATCAACAAGTTCCGCACGGTGGAAGAGGCCGAGGCAGGTGTGCTGGGTATGCTGGAACGCAAGGACAAGATCATGGGATTTGGTCATCGCGTGTATACGGTTTCGGACCCTCGCAACGCTTTTAACAAGCGTATGTCCAAGCGTCTGTCGGAGGAAGTGGGTGATACCTGGATGTACGATGTGTCGGAGACCGTCGAGCGCGTCATGTGGGAGCAGAAGAAGCTGTTTGCCAATGCCGATTTCTTCTCGGCCAGTTGCTATCACTTCATGGGCATTCCCACCTACCTGTTCACGCCGATATTTGTATGTTCGCGTATCACCGGGTGGGCGGCGCACATCATGGAGCAGCGTGCTGACAACCGTTTGATTCGTCCGGCCGCTGACTATATCGGTCCAAGCCTGCAAAAATGGACGGATATCGCCGACCGTACCTGAGGAAATAACCGCGGTTGCCGCGACGGGCAGTGCTCGTCGCGGCCAGAGATAATTAGGAGCTTGCATGTCCCACTTTGACGCCAAATCCACCCGTCGCCCCGATCCAGACAAGGTCCTGCAGGACATTGCCGACTATGTAGCTGATTTTCAGATCGACAGCGAGCTGGCGTTGAGCACGGCACGTTATTGCCTGATGGATACCCTGGCCTGCGGTTTCCAGGCCTTGAACTATCCTGCCTGCACCAAGCTGCTTGGCCCGGTGGTGCCCGGCGCCACCATGGCCGGCGGCTCACGTGTTCCCGGCACCTCCTATGAGCTGGATCCGGTGCAGGGCGCCTTTAATATCGGCGCCATGATTCGTTGGCTGGATTTCAACGACACCTGGCTGGCTGCGGAGTGGGGTCATCCCTCGGATAACCTGGGCGGTATCCTGGCCGTGGCCGATTACCTCAGCCGCAAGAGCCTGGCCGAGGGCAAGCCGCCACTGACTGTGCGTGATGTGCTGGCGGGCATGATCAAGGCGCATGAAATCCAGGGTGTGCTGGCCTTGGAAAACAGCTTCAACAGGGTGGGTCTGGATCATGTGCTGCTGGTACGTGTCGCCACCACGGCGGTGGTGACCAAGATGCTGGGCGGCAGTCGCGAGCAGATCATCAACGCCGTGTCCAACGCCTGGATTGATGGCGGCGCCCTGCGTACCTATCGGCACGCGCCAAATACGGGCTCGCGCAAGAGCTGGGCCGCCGGTGACGCGACCAGTCGCGGTGTGCGTCACGCCCTGATCGCCATGACCGGCGAGATGGGTTATCCCTCGGCCTTGTCCGCGCCGAAGTGGGGCTTTTTTGACGTGCTGTTCAAGGGCAAGCCGTTCACCTTGCCCCAGGGCTTTGGCAGCTATGTGATGGAGAACGTACTGTTCAAGATTTCCTTCCCTGCGGAATTTCACAGCCAGACCGCGGTGGAAGCGGCCATGACCCTGCATTCAGAGGTCAAGGATCGGCTGGACGAGATCGAGAAGGTGGTGATCGAAACCCAGGAACCCGGGGTGCGCATTATCGACAAGACCGGCCCTCTGGATAACCCGGCTGACCGTGATCATTGCATCCAGTATATGACGGCGGTGCCGCTCATTTTTGGCCGCCTGACCGGGGCTGACTACGAGGACGACGTGGCTGCCGATCCACGCATTGATGCCCTGCGCGAGCGTATGGAAGTGCGGGAAAACGAGGGCTTCACGCGTGACTATTACGCGCCGGACAAGCGCTATATCGGTAATTCTGTCCAGGTGTTTTACAGGGATGGAAGCAGTAGCGAGAGAGTGGCTGTCGATTTTCCGATAGGTCACCGCAAGCGTCGCGAGGAAGGTATCCCGGTGCTGGTGAGCAAATTCGAGAACAGCGTGCGTGACCGGCTCAGCGCCGGGCAGTTCAGCACCCTGACCAAGCTGTGTTCGGACCAGGCCAGGCTGGAGGCCACCCCGGTGAATGAATTCATGGCCCTGCTGGTACAGGCGGGGTGACAGGACGGGGCGCGAATGCGCGCCCCGCGCTATAATCCGCGGCCGCGGGGGCAGACATGACCGATGATGAGCTGTTGTCCCGCATCGTCAGGGGTGCGCGCGAGCTTGGCATTGAACTTGCTTCGAATCAGGGTGATCAGCTGCTGGATTACATCCAGGAGATGGTTCGATGGGGTCGTGCGTATAACCTGACGGCGATACGCGAACCCAGCCAGATGGTCCCTTTGCACTTGCTGGACAGCCTGACGGTGGTCCCGTATGTGCTTGGTCCAAGAATCCTGGACCTGGGAACCGGTGCAGGTCTGCCCGGTGTACCACTGGCCATATTGCGACCAGACTATGAGGTTTGGCTGATGGATTCCTCGGCCAAGAAGTGCCGCTTTCTCCGTCACATTGCCGGCCGCCTGGGTCTGGAGAAGGTCCAGGTGGTCCAGTCCCGCGCGGAAAACTACCGCCCGGATCATGGCTTTGATACCGTGGTCAGCCGTGCGGTCGGTGCCCTGGGTCTGTTAATGGATCTTTCGGCCCACCTGGTGCGTCCGGGGGGGCGTCTGTTGGCGATGAAGGGTCAGTACCCTGAGACCGAACTGGCCGCACTGAATAAATCGGATGATCGGTGGACGGTGGATGAAATCCTGGCACTTAAGGCGCCGGGGGTAGAAGGTGACCGGCACCTGGTGGTTTGCACCAGGCGCTAGCAATACGAGATCTCATTTAAGATGGCCAACATAATCGCGGTAGCAAATCAGAAAGGCGGGGTCGGCAAGACCACGACCGCTGTGAACCTGGCGGCCTCTCTGGCGGCGACCCGGCGCCGTGTCCTGCTGGTTGATCTTGATCCCCAGGGTAATGCCACCATGGGTTGTGGTGTGGACAAGCGCGAGCTGGACCTTACCTCCTGCGACATCCTGCTCGGCGATGCCAGTGCCAGCGATGCAATGATTCACCTTGATGAGGCCAGATTCTGGCTGATTCCCGGGAACGCCGACCTGACCACCGCTGAAGTGCAGCTGTTGAACGAGATTGGCCGGGAAATGAGGCTGCGCAAGGCCTTGACCGAGGTGGAGGACCAGTTTGACTACATCCTGATTGACTGCCCGCCATCCATCAACATGCTTACCGTGAATGCGTTGACCGCGGCTACCGGCGTGCTAATACCCATGCAGTGCGAATACTATGCCCTGGAGGGCTTGTCTTCACTGATCAGCACCATCGACCAGATTCGCGCCGCCGTAAATCCGCGCATCGAACTCATGGGGCTGCTCAGGACTATGTTTGACCCCCGTAATAACCTGGCCAACGAGGTGTCGGGTCAGCTGATCATGCATTTTGGGGAGAAGGTCTATCGAACAGTCATACCGCGCAACGTGCGCCTGGCAGAGGCCCCCAGCTTTGGTATGCCGGCCCTGTACCATGACAAGGGTTCCCGGGGTGCCCTGGCCTACCTGGCGCTGGCGGGTGAAATAATCCGTCGCCAGGAGGAAGCGCAGAGTACAGCAACAGCCTGATAGAATCCCACGACACCGACAAAAGACATCGAGATAGCAATGGCGGGAAAACGCAAAACACTCGGGCGTGGGCTAGATGCCCTGCTTGGAACCAGCCCCAGGGACAACAAGGAATCGGCCGAAGGCGGCGACTTGCGTTTCCTGGCAATCGACTTGCTCCAACGTGGCCAGTATCAGCCCCGACACGATATGCGGACTGAAACCCTGCAGGATCTGGCCGATTCCATTCGTGCCCAGGGCGTGGTTCAGCCGATAGTTGTGCGCCCGCTCGCGTCCGGGGCGGGCCAGCCCCGCCGCTATGAAATCATTGCCGGTGAGCGGCGTTGGCGGGCGGCCCAGTTGGCGGGTTTGCAGGAGATACCGGCAGTCATAAGGCAGGTCGACGATTCGGCCGCCGTGGCGATGGCGCTAATCGAGAATATTCAGCGCGAAAATCTTAATCCCCTGGAAGAGGCCGCAGCGCTGACACGACTGATTACCGAGTTCGATATGACCCACCAGCAGGCCGCTGAGGCCGTTGGTCGCTCGCGCGCTGCGGTCAGTAACCTCTTGCGCCTGCTGGAGCTTGCCGATGAAGTGAAGGATCTGATGCAGGAGCGAAAACTGGAGATGGGCCATGCCCGGGCCCTGTTGGGTCTGCCTACCGCACAACAGCAGGTCGAGGTCGCCGCTGTCGTAGCCAGGCGGGGACTGTCCGTGCGCGAGACCGAGGCCATGGTCAGGGGCTTGCTGAAGCCGAAGGCTGGCAAACCGGCCAAGCCGGCCGTGGATCCGGATATACGTGCCCTGGAGGGAGAACTGGGGGACAAACTGGGCGCCAGGGTCCAGATTCAAAGTTCCGCAGGTGGCAAGGGCAAGCTGGTTATTGCCTATAACAGCCTGGATGAGCTTGAGGGTATTCTGGGCCATATACGCTAGCAGGCGGGAAGCCGCGTTGCGGCAAATACGGCCAGAATTACGGTGTTTTTTCGGGGTTTTGCGTTGCGGGAAAGCCGCTCAACCTTTATACTTCCGCGGCTTTCAGCAACAGGCATTTCCGATGATGGGGCTTCCGGCCAAAACAACGCCCGGGAAGATCATTGTCTGGCAGGCGGTTGTGACCCTGGTTTGTGCCGGCCTCTGGACCATGTTGTCCACAGTCCAGGCGGGAATGGGGTCGGCATTGGGGGGCGGAATCAGCGTTCTATTGAGCCTGTATTTCGCAATCAAGATGTTTTCCGTGGACGCCAAAGTGGATCCGCGGGGAGCGGTTTCCGCGTTCTTCAGAGCGGAAGCCTTGAAGCTGGTACTGGCGGCAGTGTTGTTTTCGCTGGCGGCCAAGTACCTGGCCCACTTGTTTCTCCCGCTGATAAGCACGTTCATCGCGTCATTGGCGGTGTACTTGTTTGCATTGATTTTTACTCGGTTGGATCCAGCAGGTTTCGGTAGGTAGGACATGGCAAGCGCATCCCAGTCGCCCACAGAATACGTCACTCACCACCTTCAGCACCTTACAGCGGGCGAAGGCTTCTGGACATTCCACGTGGACACCCTGTTCTGGTCATGGGTCACGGGAATCATATTCTTGTCCCTGTTCTACTTCGGCGCCCGCAGGGCAACTGCCGGGGAACCGGGCAAATTGCAGAATTTCGTCGAGATTCTGGTCGATTTCGTCGACAAGTCGGTCTCCGAGGGCTTTCACGGACCGAAAGGTTTTGTTGCCCCCCTCGCCCTGACCGTATTTTTCTGGGTACTGCTCTGGAATATGCTGGATTTGATCCCGGTGGATTTGCTGCCCTGGCTGGCAAGCACCGTAGGCATCCACTATCAGCGTATCGTGCCCTCGGCCGACATGAACGCTACCTTCGGTCTGTCGCTGTCGGTGCTGGCGCTGATTATTATTTACAGCATCAAGGGCAAGGGTGTTAAAGGCTTCGTTAAGGAATTGCTGTTCCATCCGTTCGGCTCATTCCCGTTGCTGGTGCCATTCAACATCATCCTGAATGTGGTTGAACTGGTCGCCAAGCCGGTATCGCTTGCGCTGCGACTGTTTGGCAACCTCTACGCCGCTGAAATGCTTTTTATTCTGATCGCCATGCTGCCCTGGTGGGCTCAATGGCTCCCCGGTTCGGCCTGGGCGATCTTCCATATCCTTGTTATTCCTCTCCAGGCCTTCATTTTCATGACCTTGACGATCGTGTATCTGAGTCTGGCGTACGAAGAACACTGATTTTATTTTCTAACAACACCTCTTTTAGGGAGACGACATAATGGAAGCTATTGCCCAGATTCAGGCGAACACCGCAATTGCGATTGGTCTGATCTTCGCCTTCGCAGCACTTGGAACCGGTGTCGGTTTCGGTCTGCTTGGTGGCAAGTTCCTCGAGGGCTCAGCCCGTCAGCCAGAGATGGCCCCGATGCTGCAGACCAAGATGTTCATCGTTGCCGGTCTGCTTGACGCGCTGTCGATTATCGGCGTGGCCTTTGCCGCCCTGCTGATGTTCGGCAACCCTCTGTTGGCCGCTCTGGGTAGCTAAGGCATCCATTGCGCAAGCAGTTTGAACCGAACATGCAAACACATCTAGCGGGGATGTAGCCGTGGGACTGAATGGTGGAACCCTTTTAGGGCAAATCATCACTTTTCTGGTATTCGTCTGGTTTACCAAGAAATTCGTCTGGCCGCCTGTCATACAAGCCATGGACGAACGTCGGCAGAAAATCGCCGATGGCCTGGCTGCCGCCGAGCGCGGTCGGCGCGAACTTGAGCAAGCCGATGTCCAGGTCGGGGAAGTGATGAAGGAAGCGCGCAAGCAGGCAGCGAGTATCGTTGACCAGGCCAGCAAGCGTGGCAGCGAAATCGTAGAGGAAGCCAAGGCTAATGCACGTACCGAGGGCGAACGCCTGGTGGCTGCAGCCCAGGCTGAAATCGAGCGAGAAGTGGCTCACGCCCGTGAAGCACTGCGGTCAGAAGTGGCCGGCATTGCCGTCGCGGGTGCAGGTCGTATTCTGAAACGCGAAATTAACGCTGCCGCCCATGCTGAGCTGATGGACGAGCTGACGGCGCAAATATAGTGCGTCGGGAGAGCAGTCATGGCTGAAAACGTAACACTTGCAAGACCATATGCCCGGGCCGCTTTCGAGTTGGCCAGGGATGCGGGTCAGCTGGCCGAATGGTCTGTTGCGCTTGCAGATATGGCGGTGACCGCTGAGAACGAAATGCTCAAGCCCTTGCTGAACGATCCGGGCATTAACCCGGCTCAGATCAGCGAGATTATCGTCGCTGCATGCAGTCTGCCCGATGGGCCGATGGTCAACTTCGTCCGCTTGCTTGCGGAAGGACGCAGGCTGTCGACGCTGGTCCAGATCGCCGCGCAATTTGAGATCTATCGCTCTGAAGAAGAGAAGACTATAGATGTGGAAGTCACCGCGGCTGCCGAGCTGGATACAGCGCAGCAAAAGCGTCTTGCTGAGGCGTTGCAGAAACGACTCGGACGCAGCGTGCGTTTGCACGTGACTCTGGACGAATCCCTGTTGGGTGGCGCGGTAGTCAAGGCTGGTGACCTGGTCATTGACGGCTCCGTACGTACCCGGCTCAGTCAACTGACGCAGTCAATTATGTCGTGATGCGGCGGCTGCCCGGCGCACACCGATCAAGAGGAAAATGAGATGTCTGTCAAGGCTTCCGAAATTAGCGAGCTGATCAAAGATCGCATCAAGAACTTCGAGGCACATGCCGAAGCTCGCGATGTGGGTACAGTGGTTAGCCTCACCGACGGTATTGTCCGGATTTACGGTTTGAGCAATGTCGCCTACGGCGAAATGCTTGAGTTCCCGGGCAACACCTTTGGCCTGGCCTTGAATCTTGAGCAAGATTCTGTCGGCGCGGTGGTACTGGGTGATTACAAGCATATCTCTGAAGGCGATACGGTTAAAACCACCGGTCGTATTCTGGAAGTGCCGGTAGGCGAGGAACTGCTTGGCCGCGTGGTTGACTCACTGGGTCTGCCGATTGACGGCAAGGGCCCGATTGTTGCCAAGTCTATGCAGCCGATCGAAAAAGTCGCCCCGGGCGTGATCTGGCGCAAGTCAGTGGATGAGCCGGTGCAAACCGGTCTGAAAGCTATTGACGCTATGGTGCCGATCGGACGCGGTCAGCGCGAGCTGATCATTGGTGACCGCCAGACCGGCAAGACCGCGGTGGCCATCGATACCATCATTAATCAGAAGGGCACCGGTGTTAAGTGCATCTACGTAGCCGTGGGACAGAAGAACTCGTCCATCGCCAACGTGGTGCGCAAGCTTGAAGAGCACGGCGCAATGGAGCACACCATTGTGGTTGCGGCGGGCGCCGCAGAGTCTGCTGCCATGCAGTACATCGCCCCCTATTCCGGTTGCGCCATGGGCGAGTACTTCCGTGACAAGGGTGAAGACGCCCTGATCATTTACGATGACCTGACCAAGCAGGCCTGGGCCTATCGCCAGGTCTCGCTGTTGCTGCGCCGTCCGCCGGGACGTGAAGCCTACCCCGGTGATGTGTTCTACCTGCATTCACGTTTGCTGGAGCGCTCTGCGCGCGTGAACGTTGAATGGGTGGAACGGGCGACTGGCGGCAAGGTCAAGGGCAAGACTGGTTCATTGACTGCCATGCCCATTATTGAGACCCAGGCGGGTGACGTGTCGGCCTTCGTGCCGACCAACGTGATTTCCATCACCGATGGCCAGATCTTCCTGGAAACCGATCTGTTCAACGCAGGCATCCGTCCGGCTATCAACGCCGGTCTGTCAGTGTCGCGCGTGGGCGGTGCCGCCCAGACCAAGATCATTAAAAAGCTGGGTGGCGGTGTGCGTATGGCATTGGCCCAGTATCGGGAACTGGCCGCGTTTGCCCAGTTTGCCTCAGACCTTGACGAAACCACGCGCAAGCAGCTTGAGCGCGGCCAGCGCGTCACCGAGCTGATGAAGCAGAAGCAGTATTCGCCCCTGTCCATCGGCGAAATGGCAATGTCGCTGTTTGCGGTGAACGAAGGCTTCCTGGACGCGGTTCCGGTCAAGAAAATTGTGGACTTTGAAGCAGGATTGCACGCACACATGCGTGCCGCCCATGGTGCCTTGCTCGAGCAGATTAACAGCACGGGCAACTGGAACGACGAGATTGCAGCAGGCCTGCGCAAGGTTGCTGAAGAGTTCCAGGCCACCGGGGCCTACTAAGGGACCCGTTTAGGAGCGAATGTAGATGTCCGGCGCAAAAGAAATCCGCGGCAAGATCAAGAGTATCAAGAATACTCAGAAGATCACCAAGGCCATGGAAATGGTGGCTGCCAGCAAGATGCGAAAGGCCCAGGATCGCATGGCGTCATCGCGTCCCTATGCGGAACGCATACAGCACGTGATTGGTCATCTTGCCCAGGCGAACCCCGATTTCCAGCATCCACTGCTGGTGGGGCGTAAGGAAATTCGCCGGGTCGGCTACCTGATTGTTTCTACCGACCGTGGTCTGTGCGGTGGCTTGAACAGTAACCTGTTCAAGCTTGCACTGGGTCACATGCAGGAAATGAAACAGGCAGGCGCAGAAATTGACCTGTCCCTGATCGGTACCAAGGCGGTTACGTTCTTTCGCCGGTTTGGCGCGCCTATTGTGTCGCAGATCTCGCACCTGGGAGATACGCCCCGCGTTACCGACCTGATCGGTAGCGTGAAGCTGTTGCTGGACGCATATGCCGCCGGTGAACTGGATGCGGTGTACCTGTTGCATAACGTGTTTGTCAGCACCATGAGTCAGGAGCCCACCATTAACCAGTTGTTACCGGTGGAGGCTATGGACCGGGACGAATTGCAGTCACACTGGGACTATATTTACGAGCCAAGTGCGGCTGAATTGCTGGGCGACCTGCTGAACCGTTACACGGAAAGCCAGGTCTACCGCGGAGTGTTGGACAATATTGCCTGCGAACAGGCGGCTCGTATGGTGGCGATGAAGGCGGCCACAGACAATGCCGGCGAGCTGATCGACAATTTGCAGTTGATCTACAACAAGGCCCGCCAGGCATCGATTACGCAGGAACTTTCGGAAATTGTGAGTGGTGCGGCAGCGGTCTAGGGACCGAGCGCATTGCAACGTCAAAGTATTGAGGATATAGGCATGAGCTTGGGAAAAACGGTTCAGATTATCGGCGCGGTTGTAGACGTGGAATTTCCGCGTGACGCGATTCCGAAGATCTACGATGCACTGGTGCTGGAAGAAACCAACCTGACCCTGGAAGTGCAGCAGCAGCTGGGTGACGGGGTTGTTCGTGCCATCGCCATGGGCGCCTCCGAAGGCCTCAAGCGCGGCCAGAGTGTGCGCAACACCGGCGAACCCATCCAGGTGCCGGTTGGTCTTGGCACACTGGGTCGTATCATGGACGTGCTGGGTGAGCCCATCGATGAGGCTGGTCCGATCGCGACCGAAGAACGCATGCCGATTCACCGTCCCGCTCCGGCCTACGAAGACCAGGCCGGCGCCATGGAAATCCTGGAAACCGGTATCAAGGTCATTGACCTGATCATGCCCATCTCCAAGGGTGGCAAGATCGGTCTGTTCGGGGGTGCCGGTGTAGGCAAGACCGTTACGCTGATGGAATTGATTCGCAACATCGCGATTGAACATTCCGGCTACTCGGT
>JAPHSC010000434.1 GCA_026193125.1 Gammaproteobacteria bacterium | reverse complement strand
TATTGCAAACGTGACCGCTGCGCCATAGCGGAATACCACAACACATATCGTTTGGAACATCAGTTACTTTAAGAGCAAGACCAAAGCTTGAAAAAATGACGGAAACCAAACCAATGCTTACCCTTTCTATTTGTCGGCGCCATTCGGTATGAATATTCGATGTCGAAAAGAAGTGGGCAAGCGATTCAGGCTGGTCGCGCTAACCCTGCTTTGCATTACCCTGGGCGCCTGCGATACATCTTCCCGAACAGGTCCGGGCGGATTCATTTTTTTTGGATCAGGCAGTTACCTCGGAAAATTCAGCCTGGGAGACGGCAGCAGCGAGATCGTGGCCTACGTCGGGGACGGAACCGTAACCTCCGTAGGCAATTACAGAGATGGCGAATTACTGCTAACGGTCAGGCGGCTGGTTAACTCAAGAGATGTGCAGATGGTCGTGCGATTCGAAATCGCCACCAGGCATTACACCAATCTGTTCGTGGGAAATTCCGCGGTGTTTCTTCGCGATCGGGAGATCACCGTGTTTGACGATGGCTTCAACTTGCAAGCCACACGTATCGTCGACAAAGAGCGAAGGCTGACGAACATTTACTCGCATGATTTTAACGCGAGCGTGACGATCACCCCGGTCTCGGATCATGTCGTGTTCTTCCAGGTCGCCAAAAACAATGACTCACGGGTGTTCCGCTATGATGCTGCGGCAGAGCGGTCGGAGCCGCTGGAGGAATTCTCGAAGGTCTGTGACCTTGACGGGGCAGTCTGGGTGTCCGAGAGTCAGCAAATGCTCTGTCATTCGCCGGTGCTTTCCGGGGCTGGATTCGAGTACCGCTTCGTGGCTCCAGATGGGCGGCTGGGAGCCGCACTGCAAGCGCCCGGTGACCATGCAATTCAGCCTGTTCTGTATCTGCCGGAGAAGCATCTACTGGTAGTCACGGAAGCCTGGAGGGGAGTTCTTGGTGGTCAACAAAAGTACGCGGTCTGGATTTATGACCTGGCTTCGGGCGAGAGCTACCGATTGTCAAAAAACCAGTATCTTGGAGATCATGTGGCATATATGCCCCTTCGGTGACCTTGCGCATAATCGCTGTTGACCTCGGCCGGTGAACGCCAGGGCCGGTAGTAAGTCTGTGCGGGCAGGCGCATGCCGGTGACACAGTGGCTGACCTCGCCACCATCGGGCTTCGCCAGTTCGGCGCAAAGGGTGGCGATTTCGGATTGCTTTGCGAATCCATTCAGACTCAAGGAGCAAGCACGCACCGTGTAATTCCAGGGCCAATTGCCGAGGTGGAACCCACCACCAGCGCCCGCTTGCTGCTGAATGTCTCAGTCGGCAATGTCATCTCAATCCTCCCAGTCTTGAACCAGCCGTCGCGCGGCCAGGAAGCAGAACAGCGCGGCAAGAATGTAAAAGCCGGTGCCAGCGAGAATCGAATAGCGGAGGGCGTCATCGCCGAAGCGTATTTGAAAGGCGTCGGACATCGCGCCGATGGCGTAGGTGCCCAGGCCGATGCCAAGCAGGTTATTGATAAACAGAAATATCGCGGAAGCAGTGGCTCGCATATTGGGCTGGACCAGATGTTGGACGGCAGCAATGATTGGGCCAAGCCATACCAGTCCAAGAGCGGTGGGCACCAATAGCACCAGGAAACTCACGCCCAGGTTCGGAGACAGGATGGCCAGCACATAAAATGGCAGCGTGGCGATAAATGCAAAAGCGGGTATCCGTGCATACTGGGCGTGGTCGCGGTGACCGAAGCGGTCGCCCAGCGACCCACCGGCCCAGATGCCGGCCATGCCCCCCAGCAGCAACACCGCGCCGTAAAATAGTGAGGCATTGAGCAAGGTCATGCTGTAACTGCGTACGAAAAACGACGGTAACCAGAAAAACACGCCATAGCCGATCATTGAGGCGCACGAGGCACCGAGCGAGAGCAGCCAGAAGCTGGGTTTGCGTACAAGGATTCGCAGGATGGTCTTCAGACCGGGAGTGGTATTGTCATTGCGCTGCCGATCGAAGCGACCCCTTTCGGGTTCCTTGACGGTCAGGCGAAACACCGGCGCCAGGGCCAGGCCGGCTAAGCCCACCAGGAAAAATGCCAGGCGCCAGTTGACCAGGCTTGCAATGACTCCACCAAATACTATGCCCAGCGCGCTACCGATAGGAATACCCAGTGAGTACAGGCTAATGGCCCGGGCTCGATGGGACGGTGGGAAGAAGTCCGATATCAGTGAATAGGCTGGCGCAACCCCTCCTGCCTCGCCCACGCCCACACCGACGCGGGCCAGAAAGAGCTGCCAGAAATTGGTGGCCAGTCCGCTGGCTGCGGTCATGGCGCTCCAGACAGCCAAGGCCAGGGTCATGATCCAGGTGCGGCTGTAGCGATCCGCCAACAGGGCTATCGGTATACCCAGGCCGGTATAGAACAAAGCGAAAGCCAGTCCGCCCATCAATCCCAGTTGGGTGTCGGTGAGACCCAGGTCGGCCTTGATGGGCACTGCCAGGATGCCAATGATCTGGCGGTCGATGAAGTTAAAAGCGTAGAACACTACCAGGATGAACAGCACATAGGCGCGCTTGCGTATCGGGTTGTCCTCATGTCTCGATTGAATGCTTGGCATGGTAGCTTCGTCGGGTTGGGTAGATCGAGATACAAGTGGGCCAGCATACTATGTTGCAGAAAACAGCACCCTGGCTCCTGATCGCTTTCTCCAGATCCAGTCTTACCGTGCTGGCAGTAATAGCTTGCGCCGATGCTGCCTATTTCTGGGGCACCATAGAATCCGATCTCGCTGATATAGTTTGATGGCTGCCCCGATGGCATACCCTGCCTGCATATAGAGGATTGTGCAATTCCGAGTGCTGCCCGGTACGCCACCGGCAGCCGACAGGGCGGCGAAGGTCTGCTACGCAGTTCCGGGGAGCAAGCGGCGGGCGTTCGTCTTCAAGGCTGATGGGCAGTCCGGTCGCCGAGCCGAACGGCATGGATGCCTCGCTGCGTTTTCCGCGGCCCACCTCCCAAAGGCACAGGACCGACTCGCAGACGCTGATTCACCTGATTGACCAATGTGTAGGCATCTGGATTGATACCAATCGCTGCGTTAGCAAAGATTCGAGAGGACTATTGCCCGATCAATCAGGCGGTGGCTTTCGCACCCAATAGGCTCTTTCAGGAGTAAAATAACCGGGTGTTGGTTTCGAGTCGGCCGCTGCGGATCCCGATGCGCAGGCCAGGATGCAGGTGCGTGGGCGTTGGCGATTCTCGGTCCCGAAATGGATTTCGTGAGCAAGGAGAGCAGCGAGGACAGACTAATGAAAAGCTATGTATGTGGTACTTCCGACCAGCCATTGATCTATAAGACTGTCGGCGAGGCCTTTGACGAGTGCGTGCAAAAGTGGGGAGATCGCGAGGGATTGCGCGTATGTCACCAGGATATTCGCTGGACCTACCGCGAACTTGGAGCCAGCGTGGATCGCTTTGCGGCCGGCCTGGTTGCACTGGGACTACAGCCCGGCGATCGCATCGGAATCTGGTCGCCTAATAATGCCGAGTGGGTTATTACCCAATTTGCCACGGCCAAGGCTGGACTGATTCTGGTCAACATCAACCCGGCCTACCGCTTGTCGGAACTGGAATATTCACTGAACAATGTTGGCTGCCGGGCACTGATTACGGCAAGACGATTCAAGTCCAGTGATTATCTGGACATGCTCACCAGGCTCGCTCCCGAGTTGCCAGATGCGACACCGGGTAAGCTTCGCGCCCGCAGACTACCGCATCTGGAAACGGTGATTGTCATCGGTGACGAACGCATCCATGGCTGCTTCGGTTTCGATGAGGTCGCGGCGATGGCGGAACCCCGCAGCACCGGTGAGCTTGCCGTGCGAGCAGTGGCGATGCAGCCAGACGATGCGATCAATATCCAGTTCACCAGCGGAACCACGGGTTTGCCAAAAGGCGCGACCCTGACCCATTTCAATATAGTGAACAACGCCTATTTTGTAGGGCAGGGTATGAACTTCACCGAGCAGGATCGCCTTTGTATACCGGTTCCCCTGTATCACTGCTTCGGCATGGTGTTGTCTGTGCTGACTTGCGTGATGCACGGCGCCGCCATGATATTCCCCGATGAGGCGTTTGAGCCGGAATCAGTGTTGCGGGCGGTGGGTGAGGAGCGTTGTACGGCATTGCATGGGGTGCCGACGATGTTTATCGCCGAACTGGAGCACTCGAATTTTCGTGCCTACGACCTGGGCAGTTTACGCACCGGTATCATGGCTGGCGCATCCTGTCCCATTGAAATCATGAAACGGGTAGTGGATAGCATGTGCATGCCCCAGGTCACCATTTGTTACGGCATGACTGAAACCAGCCCGGTCAGTTTCCAAAGCGGCGTAGACGATCCACTGGACAAGAGAGTTGGAACCGTTGGGCGGGTGCATCCGCATGTACAGGTGAAGATAATCGACGAGTCCGGCAAGGTTGTTCCCCGCGGCCAGAAAGGCGAACTTTGCACCCGCGGTTACAGCGTGATGCAGGGTTATTGGGGCGATGCTGAAAAGACCCGGGACGCCATCGATGATTGCGGCTGGCTGCACTCGGGCGACCTCGCCGTGCTGGACGAGGAGGGTTACTGCAACATCGTCGGGCGCGTGAAGGACATGATTATTCGGGGCGGGGAAAATATCTATCCCAGGGAGATCGAGGAATTTCTGTTCAGGAATCCCAAGGTCCAGGATGTCGCGGTGTTTGGCATTCCGGATGAGAAGTACGGTGAGCAAATTGCTGCCTGGATAAAGCTGAAGGAGGGCGAGACCTCGACGGCAGAGGAAATTCGGGAGTATTGCAAGGACCAGATCGCCTATTACAAGGTGCCACACCGGGTTGAATTCGTGGATGCTTTTCCCATGACGGTGACCGGAAAAATCCAGAAATTTGTCATGCGCAAGGAAGTAATGAGCAAGCTTGATCTTCGTGAGCAGGTGACTGCCTGAATTCGTGCAGAGGGTGTGCGGTATTGACGGCGATAGTATCGACTGCGCCCTGCAACTCACTTCTGCCTGCCAGCTCGATTGCCTGGCCGGCGAATTGGGTTAATATCAAGGGCAAGTGGAACAGGAAGGGAGCGCACCATGGCTGGTGGCTGGGCCCGTGACGGGGCCGTACAGGATCAGATTGACGCCAGCGTCGAAGACGCCGTCCAGCGTGCGCGCAGCAAACTGCCGAGTGGCGAAAGTCTGCGAAACTGCGAGGAATGCGATGCCGCGATTCCCGAAGCGCGTCGGCAGGCTGTTCCCGGCGTGCGTCTGTGTGTTTCCTGCCAGGCACTGGTCGACAAGGACGAAGCCAGTGCCTCGGGCTATAACCGCCGGGGCAGCAAGGACAGCCAGCTTCGGTAGTCAGCGTTAACCTGAGTCGAACTGGCAGTGCTGACCCGCCTGGCCAGCCGCGAATTGGCCGCTGCTTCCACTTGCCATCCCCTGTTATCAGTTACGGGAAGGGGACACACTTGAAAGCCATTTTGATCCCGGGCACGGCTTCGACTATTGCTGCCGTGTTGCCCGCAGTTCCAGGAGCAGGCGCTGAATACCCTGATCTTCCGGGGCGATCGTTGCCAGCTTCTCAGCTGCGCTGAGTGCAGCGGGAATATTTCCTGCGTCGCGCTGAAAAAACACCAGGGCGCTGAGCAAGTCGCGATCATTCGAATGCAAGGTAAGTGCTGCCTCAATTACCTGTATTGCGCCGTCCACATCACCACTTGAGTTCAGCGCCACGCCGTAAACATAGGCAAAGCGCGGATCGGCGGGGTCGATCTTGGTCGCACGCTGAAGCTCTGGCAACGCCACGCTACTTTCACCCTGTCGTATTAACGACAAGCCCAGGGCGTGATGCAGTGGGGCTGATTCTGGTGCGACCAGCAAGCCCTCCCGCAAGACACGCTGGGCGTCCGCCTCACGTCCTTGCATGCGTATCAGATCTGCCAGGTTTACATAGGCGGGAATGAAGGCCGGGTCCAGGGCCAGCGCAGAGCGCAGTTGCGCCTCCGCCTCAACAGCGCGTCCCAGGCGCGCATGGAAGCTGCCCAGCGCCGCGCGTGCCTCGGGTCGGTCGGCATTGTAGCGCTGGGCTGCCTCATACTCCGCGGCGGCTATTTTGAACGCTGCGTGCTGGGTGGGAGATGCCTGCTGCATGGCATCAGCAAGTACCCAGGCGGCTTCCATGCGAACGCTACGGACAGGATCGTCAAGCAGCGGCGCGAGCAGGGGCAAACGTTGCTCAGCAGAAAGCACCCCAAGGGTTCCAACACTGGCCCGTCGCACCAGCGCATCACTATCCGCCAGCCCGGTGCGGGCCGCTTCCACGGTGGCCTGGGACGGGAATCTGGCCAGGGCCTCCAGTGCCGTGGCCCTCGCGATAGCCGGTTGGCTGCGATCCTTCGCGAACCACGCCAGGTCCCGGGCAGCCCCGGGCGCGGCGATTTCTGCAGCGGCGAAGACTTCAGCATAACGCTGGAAGCCTTGCGGCTCATGGCCGTACCACTCTGCGAGTGTCTCGGCAGCCCAACTGGCGTCTCGTTGCTCATGGCAGCTGTTGCATGCATTGGGTGTGCCCAGCGCTATCGACAGGTCGGGCCGTGGCACACGCATGCTGTGATCATGTCGCGGGTCCACCACCATGTAGTTCGTGGGAGGCATATGACAATCGACACAGCGGGTTCCGGCGCCCTCACCAGGATGATGATGGTGGGCCATACCGTCATAGCGAGTGGCCGAGTGACAACCACCACAAACCAGGTTTCCCTGGGCCCGCAGTGTCTGTGTATGGGGTTCATGGCAGTCGCCGCAGGTCACGCCCGCGTGATACATACGGCTCTGGATGAAGGAACCCCATTTGTACACTTCTCCCAGTTGCTGGCCATCAGCGTAGTACAGATCCGGCGTAAGCAGGGCGGGGCGATAAAAGTCCTGGAAAGGTAGTCCGGCATGGTAGCCCTCGAAGACCTGGCTGCGCCTGCTGTGGCACTGCGCGCAAACCTGTAACTCGACATCCTTTTCCCGTGGCCGGCTGCGCACAGGCTTGCCGCTATCAGGGTTTTGAGTCCAGGCTGCGCCCGCCCTTTCAGAAAGATCAACAGTCAGCCCTTTACCGGGATCGGCGGGCTTGTTTTGCGCCCAGTCGATGTGGGCCGAACCCGGTCCGTGGCAGGCCTCGCAACCCACCGAGATCTCGTCCCAGGTTGTGTTGAATGTGTCTGTCTTTGCCTCGTAATTCTTTTCTACGTTGGTCGAGTGACAATCAGCGCACATGAAATTCCAGTTTTGCGACCGGCGAGTCCAATGCAACTCATCCGCGTAATTGACCTGCTCATCGGGATACAGGTGAAACCAGCGTTGTCCTCCCTGGTCCAGCGGTCGGCTGTCCCAGGCTATGGACAGAGCCTGAAGCCGGCCATCCGGAAAGGAAACCAGGTATTGCTGCAGGGGTGCGATACCAAAGGTGTAGGCGATCTCGAAATCTGCCAGCTTGCCGTCGGCGCCGTCCGTGTTAACAAGGTACTTGCCATCGCGCTGGAAGAAGGTCGATTCAATGCCGGCGTAGCTGAAGGTGGCCCGGTCAAAGTTTCCCAGGACAGTTTCCGCAGTAGCGTGTTGCATAGCGCGGGCGTGCTGGGAGCCCTGCCAGGCGGAGTAGGCGGCGGTGTGACAGTCCTTGCAGGACTCGCTGCCAACGTGGACCGCATTCATCGATGTGGCGGATATGGCCGGCATTGCCGGCTCGGTCGTCGAGCTTCGTGTTGTCCACCAGGCCGCGGCCCCGGCCGCGACCAGGGCCAGGACGGAAAGGCCCAGGAACAGGGATTTTGCCCAAGCCCCCGACTTGGAAGTTCGAACCGGCTGCTCGAATGCGGGGTTTGACTTTGGACTTCGGCCTGGCTTCTTTGGGCGTGACATGGACGGATACATTGCCTTTGCATGGGGCGTTAAGAATTACCCCCTAGGGTACATGTTCTTCCCCCGGGAGTCGTCTGCCAAGGTGGATAGAAGGCTGTCGTATTTGCCGCGTTTACCTGGTATCGGGTGGGTAAATCGTGTTCCAGTCGTTTTTCATGTCAACCACAGTCCAGCCCTTGTCCCGGGCCACGTCCAAGCCTTGGTCCAGGCGCCCAATGGGAGATTGCCGGTCATAGGCCCACTCGCGACTGGCGTCGGTATGGTGCAGGTAAAGACAGAACCGCTGTCCGGTGCCGCTACAGGTCCACGTCAGCATGTCCAGGTCGCCATCGGAGTTTCCAAATGCTGCAATGGGGCGGCGACCGATATGCTGTTGAATACCGACTGGCTTGTCGGCCTTGTCATCAATGAAATTGATTTCGGCCAGTTTCTCGATAACAGGCGTTCCGTCGCGAACTTCGAATTTGAGCTTGCCGCTGCTGCCCACTACCTGTTCGCGAGGAATACCATAGACCTTCGCGGTCCACGGGCGCATGAAATCGATTCCACCCCCGGAAACAATAAAAGTCTTGAATCCGTAGTACCGCAGGTACTCCAGTAACTCGAGCATGGGCTGGTAGACCATTTGCGTGAACAATTTATCTGTAGTGGGGTGTCTTGCCGCGGCCATCCAGTTGCTGACAAGTTGCTCGAATTCATCAGTGGTCATGCCGCTATGAGTCGCCATGACCAGTTCGAGCAGGGCATGCTCGCCGCCCGCAAATACACCCTTGACGTCTCCTTTCAGAGCGGAAGCAAAGGGCTCTTGTGTCTGCCATTCGGGGTGATCGGGCGCCAGTGCCCTGGCCCGATCAAGGGTAAAGAACAGCTGGAAGTACATGGGCTGTTCGGGCCACAGGGTTCCGTCATTGTCGAACACGGCGATTCGTTCTGCGGCGGGTACGTAATGCCCACTTCCGGGCGTCGTGACCGCGCGCACGAAGGCGACAATGGATTCCTTTGACTGGCCCGGATTCCATGAGGCAAGCGGATCAGCAGCCTGCGCGATAGTCGCGGGTGCAGCGGCGCCGAGCAAAAGCCCTGCGAGCATTAGCGACCTGATCATTGTCGGTATCATTTGTATCCTCCTGCGGCTGCATCGGCGGCGCGGATGGGGCTCAAGAAAGACTGTTCGGAAAATGCATTCCGCGGGTTGCGAATTTACCTTGGCAGCCAATACGGATAATGACCAAAAAGGAAACGCCGGCGAGATACCGGCGTTTCCTTTATAGCGGGTGCTATTCACAAGCACCACTGAGTCAGTCGGCTACCGGTTCGCGCTACCGGCTTCCTGTAATTTCTCCATCACCTCGGACAAGGAGAACGAACCGGGTTTCTGACGGGGCGGAAACTCCTTCATGGTGCCGAGGAACTGTCCCACATAGGCCTGGGCCGGCGCCAGCAGAAATATCCGTTCGATACGCCAGGTGTCGTAACCGAAACCCTCGTGATCGGCACGTTCAAACGGGTCAGTGCGCAGGTTGAACAGCTTCGGTACACGCAGTGTCACCAGGGGTTCCTGCCAGACATCGAAACCGTGGGCGCGCTGTTCCATGAACACCATCTTCCACTGGTCATAGCGCAAGCCAGCAAGATCGCCGTCGTCGGTCCAGTAGAAGAACTCATGGCGCTTGCCAGGACCGTTGCCCGACAGCAGGTCGCGCTGATCGTAGCCATCCAGGTGGACCTTGAAGGTCTTTCCATTCATCTTGGCGCCCTTGATCAACTTGTCCTTGATGTCTGGCTCACCCGCGGCGCCCATCAGGGTCTGCACCCAGTCTTCGTGGGCGAAAATATCGTTGATCTCGGTTCCAGCCTTAATGACGCCGGGCCAGCGCACCATGGCAGGCACCCGGTAGCCGCCTTCCCAGTTGGTGTTCTTCTCACCGCGGAAAGGGGTTGTGCCGGCATCCGGCCAGCTCATCATCTCGGCGCCGTTGTCGGAGGAGTAGATAACGATGGTGTTGTCAGCAATACCCATGTCATCGATTTTCTTCAGCATTTCGCCGACATGTCCGTCATGCTCGACCATGCCATCGGGGTAGACACCCAGGCCGGTCTTGCCTTCCGACTCTGGCTTGAGGTGGGTCCAGATATGCATACGGCTGGTGTTAAACCACACGAAGAAAGGTTTTCCCGCTGCCTTGGAGCGGTCCATAAAGTCCATGGATGCCTTGAGGAACTCACTGTCGACGGTTTCCATGCGTTTCTTGGTCAGGGGGCCCGTGTCTTCGCACTTCTGTTTGCCCCACTTGCCGAAGCGTGGATCCACCTCCGGATTATCCTTTTCGGTTGCCACGCACTTGAGTACACCGCGAGGGCCGAATTTTGCCTTGAACTCGGGGTTCTTGGGATAGTCGACGTTCTCGGGCTCCTCCTCGGCGTTCAGGTGGTAAAGATTGCCGAAGAATTCATCGAATCCATGCATCGTCGGCAGGTGCTCGTTGCGATCGCCCAGGTGATTCTTGCCAAACTGTCCGGTGGCGTAGCCCTTGCTCTTGAGCAGGTCCGCCAGGGTCGGATCCTTTTCGGAGAGACCTTCCTTCGCTCCGGGCAAACCGACTTTAAGCAAGCCGGTACGAATGGGGCTCTGCCCGGTGATGAAAGCGGCCCGCCCGGCAGTGCAACTTTGCTGGGCATAGTAATCGGTAAAGATCGCGCCTTCATTGGCGATACGGTCGATGTTGGGCGTGCGATAGCCCATCATGCCGCGGTTGTAGGCGCTGACATTCCAGAATCCGACATCATCGCCAAATATAACAACAACGTTGGGTGTGCTGCTGGTCTGGGCGTGTACGACGCTGAAGCCCAACAGGCTCGCCGTGATGAAAC
>JAPHSC010000233.1 GCA_026193125.1 Gammaproteobacteria bacterium | reverse complement strand
TGAGGCTGGCGACATGGTGCCGGTAGGTTCTGAGCTAATCGTATTTGAAACGGAGGCCGGGGTGGCACCCGCTTCAGACGCCCTGGCAGAATCAGCAACACCCGCCCCTGTCGCGGAAAGCGCAGCGGCGGTTACCCGCCCGGAACAACACCCAGTGGCGAGACCCGCAGGGGAAAAAGCCCTGGCGTCGCCGGCAATTCGACGACGCGCCCGGGAGGCCGGGGTGGACCTGGCCACGGTACCCGGCTCCGGGGTCAAGGGGCGTATTTCGCGCGCGGATATTGAGGCCTTCCTGGACGGGAATGTGCAGCCTCCGACAAGCAAGAGCTCTGCAACCACTGCACGTCAGCCGGCCACCGGCATCGAGGAAATCAAGGTCATCGGCGTACGCCGAGTGATCGCCAAGCGCATGGCTGAGACCATGCGCAACATTCCGCACTTCTCCTATGTCGAGGAAGTGGACGTGACGGAACTGGAGGCCCTGCGCAAGCACCTGAATGCCCGTGAAGGCAAGGACAAGCCCGGTCTCACCTATCTGCCGTTCCTGGCGCTGGCGCTGGCGCGAGTGCTCAAAAACTTTCCCCAATGCAATGCGCTGTACGACGAGGAACGCGGTGTCATCATCCGTCACCAGGCTGTGCACGTTGGCGTTGCCACCCAGACTCCGGACGGGCTGAAAGTTCCGGTGGTCAGGCACATGGAGGCCCTTTCCCTGTGGCAGGCGGCAGATGAAATTCGCAGGGTCTCGGAAGCCGCCCGCGATGGCAAGGCCAGCAAGGCCGAGCTTGGCGGCTCCACCATTACCATCACCAGCCTCGGCCGGCTCGGCGGAATCGCATCGACGCCCATCATCAACGCGCCAGAGCTGGGGATTATCGGCGTTAACAAGGCGGTGGAACGGCCGGTTGTTTTCAACGGCGCGATTTCCATTCGGCGCATCATGAACCTGTCCACTTCCTTCGATCACCGTTTCGTGGACGGTTACGATGCAGCGGCCATGGTGCAGGCGCTCAAAGAATTCCTGGAGCATCCTGCGACAATCTTTCTGGACTAGCTGTCCTTGTGGATTAGGGAGCCTCTGATCTGCTTATGAGCCGGTATTTCGTTGCTGGAAAACAAGGCTTCGGTGTGGCCAATATTCGCCGCAGGGTGAGTTCTACGCTGCGGGGCAAATCGTACAGGGTAGGGTGCGTTTTACGCACCACGTTGGACGGTGCACAGAGTGCACCCTACGCGTCTAACGCACTTGGTGCGGACTGTCAGAGATTACGCCCGGTCAGGGGATCCATGGCATGAAAATCCTGGTAATAAGCCTCCCCGAGTCGGCAGAAAGAAGACAATCTGCCACCGGTAAGCTGACGACCCTGGGACTGTCTTTCGAGTTCATTGACGGTATCAATGGCAGCACATCGCGTGATCCCTTACTGAAGCGCTACCGGGAAAGGGAATTCATCCTCAACTACGGGCGTCCCGCTCTACCGGGAGAGCTCGGTTGCTACGCCAGCCACTACCTGGCGTGGCAACGTTGTATCGAACTTGGCGAACCGGTGCTTGTGCTGGAGGATGACTTCAAGCCACTGGAGAACTTTATGGATGCGCTGGCCCTGTGCGAACAACACATCAACGCACAAGGTTACATACGTCTCGAGACCACCGGAGACAAACCTGCCAGCACGGTATTCACCCAGGACGGATTCACCCTTGTGAAATTTCTCAAGGCCCCACAGGGTGCCCTGTGCTACGCCATCTCACCGTCTGTGGCCCGCATCTTCGTGGCCCGCAGCCAGACTTTTGATTACCCGGTGGACGTGTTCGTGCGAAATTTCTGGTACCACAAGGTTCCGTTGTTTGGCTTGAAGCCCTATTCGGCCACCGCATCCAAAATCGCGGTGAAATCATATATCGGAAGCCGTCGGGGTCATTATCCCAAGAGCCTGGGGACCCGTCTGCACCGCAGCGCCAGGAAATTGAAGGCCCTGCTCAAGACCGGTATCGAAAACCTGCGTTACAAGCTTGGTTTGCGGAAGTAATCCACAGACTCGAGGCAACCCGATCCAATCGCCCTTTTTTGAGGCATTACACCGTACACGCTTGCCCTGTCGGGCCGGCCCGCTTATCGCGTCGGTTGCAACACCGGACCCGGGCCTGCGGGAGCCTGTAATTACCTGCGTGGCTTCTTGCCCGGCTTTGATTTCTTACCGCTACCGTCATCACGCGGCGGCAAACCCGTATGCTGCGTGAGGAGTTTGCTTTTGCCGGTACGCCGTTGATGAGCCTGCGCCGAGTTCTTCCTGCGTGGCGCGTGGTAGTCGCGACCGGTCTCTGGCGGCGTAGCGGGAATCAAGTGCCGCTCCCCGTCACCGATTAAATCTGCCCTGCCCATTTTTCTCAGGGCGTCCCGAATCGTGGCCCAGTTGTTCGGGTCGTGATACCTCAGCAGCGCCTTGTGCAGCTTGCGCTGAGCCGGGTCTTTGACACTTGCCACGTCATCGGACTTGTAGCCCACCTTGCGCAGGGGGTTCTTGCCGGAATGGTACATGGCCGTTGCCGTGGCCATGGGCGAAGGGTAGAACGCCTGCACCTGGTCCGCCCTGAAGTCATTGCGCTTCAGCCACAGGGCCAGGTTGACCATGTCCTCGTCCGTGGTGCCCGGATGGGCGGCGATGAAATAAGGAATCAGATACTGTTCCTTGCCCGCCTCTTTTGAGTATTTCTCAAACAGTCTCTTGAACTTGTCATAGGACCCGATGCCTGGCTTCATCATCTTCGAAAGAGGACCGTTCTCGGTATGTTCGGGAGCAATTTTCAGGTACCCGCCCACGTGGTGCGTAACCAATTCCTTCACATACTCGGGATCTTCCACGGCCAGGTCATAGCGCAGACCCGATGCGATCAGCACCTTCTTCACACCCGGCAGTGCCCGGGCCTTGCGATACAATTGTGTCAGCGACGAGTGATCGGTATTCAGGTTGGGGCAAATACCAGGATATACGCAACTGGGCTTGCGACAGGCCGCCTCGATCTCTTTGCTCTTGCATGCGATGCGATACATGTTGGCCGTGGGCCCGCCCAGGTCCGAGATCACACCGGTAAAACCGGGAACCTTGTCCCGAATTTGTTGCACTTCGTTGAGTATCGATTCCTCTGAGCGATTCTGAATAATGCGCCCCTCGTGCTCGGTGATGGAGCAGAAGGTACAGCCGCCAAAGCAACCGCGCATGATGTTCACGGAAAAACGAATCATCTCGTAGGCAGGGATTTTCGCATCTGCATAGGAAGGATGCGGCACTCGTGCGAACGGCATGCTGAACACGTAGTCCATTTCTTCAGTGGACAGTGGTATGGGCGGAGCGTTCAACCATAGATCCACGTCGCCGTGCTTTTGCACCAGCGCCCTGGCGTTACCCGGATTGGTTTCCAGGTGCAGCACGCGGTTGGCATGCGCGTAGAGCACAGCATCGTTGCGAACCTTTTCAAAGGACGGCAGACGAATCACCGTGCGATCGCGGTCTCTGCGCGGGTGAGGATTGAACTGTAGCGCCTGCTCGCCCTGGGTCGGGTCCGCCACGCCATACAGGGCGTCATCCCGGCGCTGCTTCTCGCAAGCATCCATCTCACGTACGTTGACGTAGGGATTCACGACGCGGTCGATCTTTCCCGGTCGGTCTATTCGGGTGGAGTCAATCTCCCACCAGTCAGCCGGTGTGTCCTTGCGTATAAAGGCCGTGCCACGCACGTCGGTGATCCTGGCAATATCCTCTCCTCGCGCCAGTCGGTGGGCGACCTCGACTACCGCCCTCTCGGCATTGCCGTACAGCAACAGGTCGGCCGTAGCGTCCACCAGGATGGAGCGACGCACACTGTCCTGCCAGTAATCGTAATGTGCAATGCGCCGCAGAGAGGCCTCGATCCCTCCCAGGATGACCGGCACGTCAGGCCAGGATTCCTTGCAACGCTGGCTATACACCAGGGAACAACGGTCCGGGCGTTTTCCGCCCAGCCCGCCGGGCGTGTAGGCATCATCGGAACGCGGCTTGCGATCCGCGGTGTAGCGATTAATCATGGAGTCCATATTCCCGGCCGCCACGCCAAAGAACAGGTTTGGCTTACCCAGAACCTTGAACGGCTCGGCCGAATGCCAGTCGGGCTGGGCAATGATACCCACTCGAAATCCCTGGGCCTCCAGCAGGCGGCCGACTATGGCCATACCAAATGAGGGATGGTCCACGTAGGCGTCGCCCGTGACTATGATGATGTCGCAGGAATCCCAGCCAAGCGCCTCCATTTCCACCCGACTCATGGGCAGAAACGGTGCTTCACCAAAACACTCGGCCCAGTACTTCGAGTGGCCGAAAAGTTCGATGGATGGGGCGGGAATGGCATTGACGGTCATAAGGCGGACCCTGGCTTGGCCGGGCATTATAGCCCGGCTGCCCGGACTGATTCCAAACGGGTGGTGTAAAATGCGCCAGGATGCGAACCACGCGGCCCGTTTTGGCCCGGAACGCCACAGCGCACGGTCAGGTCAATCAATAAACAAGGTCCCTGCCGAACAATGGCTGCTCACGGGGCCAGGTATTGTTCTGGAGGCCGGTCATTGCGGCGATCCGTTCCTGCCCCCTGTTCTTGCCCCAGGCCATCGTCGGCCAACATCCTGTCAACGCATCTGGGCATCGGGCACCGGGCCAAAATACATTTCCAGGCCAATACTGGCTCCCCAATTGACGTTGCGTTCCTCCACCGAAAATTCTCTCGGCCAGGTGAGGCTGGAAGCAACTTCCATAAACAGCCACTTGCGCAGGATGCGCTGTCGGTAGCGCAGTTCGAAGCCATAATTCTGGACCCTGACCTCGGCCAGGGTCTCGCCCTGAATAAGTACTTTATAGGTCAGGGCCCTGCGCTCGGAAAATCCCTGGAACAATTCCAGGGAAGACCCCCAGGACAGTCCCTCGATATCTTCTGATTGGGAAACATTGCCCCAGTTGCCAAAACGCAGCATCAGGTGGTCGGCAAAGAGGTGATCCACATCCACATTAAGGCTGGCCCCCAATCCCTCGTCCCCTCGCCAGTAGCCCATCGGCCTGACCCGCAACAAGTCCTTTTCGGACAGGGCCCAGGCACGCCGGTAGCTGAGCTTTACGAAGGGACTCACTGGAAACCCCAACACCGCTCCCACATTGAAACGCACACCCCGATCCACGCCGCCCTTGCCATAACCCAGACCAATCAGGAACGAGTCGTCCTCGACGCTATTGAAGGTGGTCGGTAAGGAATCAATATCCGGACCCCGGCTTTCCTCGATGACTTCCTTCTCATCACCTCTGCCCAGGAAGAAATAGCCCTTTTCTCGCATGGCTGGCAGGGCGTAGCGCGCCCGAAACCGGACTTTTTGTTTGAATCCGTTCCGCTGGTCCCACAAGGCCGACATACCTAGGCGGCCGTAGGTTTCCTCGTTGCTGGCGTCGTGTCTGGGGGTGCCAAAGAAACTGTCAAACCACGCAGCCGCATTACAGGTGCTGTCGTAAAGACGCGTCTGGGCTCTATCCAGCCACTTTTCCTGTTCGTCATCGAGCTCGTGGCATGGAGAGGGTGCCTCGTCGACTGACTCGGTCGGCTGCCCGTCCTCCAGGTCAGCGGACTGCTCGAGGTCGGTATCCTGGCTATTCGAAACAGGATTCTCTTCAGGCAAGACGTCGTCGACCTGTGCTTCGGGCTGCGGGCTCACGTCTCCTGGAACAAGGTCCTCGTTGCGGGCTTCCTGGGCTTCCTGCTTACGTGCATCAACGGCAACTTCTGAAGCTTCCACCCCGGCCCCTGCATCCTGCGCCTGTTCGGCGTTCGCCGGACTGATCACAGATATCGCCAACCCCACCAGCGCGAGCATCAGGACGGCTCTGGACCTGGGTGAAGTCGGCGCCATTCGCTCAGTCACGCCTTTCTCTGCCTGGTTCCATCGGGCCTGAAACCCTGCTGTAAGCCAACTCATCCATAAAACTTCACGCAATTCTCACCGGTGCATGTTGGACATGCTCTCCAGATTGTCGCGCTTGGGTGAGAAAATCAACCGCTCACCGCCAGCCTGCTGAAGATGAGGCGTGTGGGGCGCCGCCGCCGGCAGACCGATTTCCCGGAAAGACGCATCGAGCGGGCAAGAAACCGCATGGCTCTTGACCGCCGCGGCTTTGGTAGGTCAACGCTTGCTCTGCACAGACCTTGAGCGCGAGCGTCAAAATACCAGCTCTAGCGCATGGCTCAGATTGAAATATTCACATAGTGAGGCTAGCAATAGTCGTTTCCCAAGTCATGACGGTACGCTGCCACAAGGCAGGTCTTGCGAGCCGCGAGGCCCCCGACACTATCAGGGCGCCAGGGATTCCAGGTGGGCGCTGACCTGCTGCCGAATGATGCCAAATGGAATTGGCCTGGCATAAATTCTGACCGACTCGGGAATCCTTGCCCGCGACCTGATTTCATCCGCGGACATGTCGGAAACCACAACCACCAGGCAGTCGCGCAACTGGTCCGAGGTCGTGATGACCTCCAGCATTCGGAACCCGTCGGACTGGGGCATCATTACGTCAAATATAATAACCAGCGGCTTGCAGACGCCAGTTTTTAACAGGCCCTCATAGGCGTCCGTGGCGGTTATCACTTCCACGGGAATATTCCAGCTTTCGATACTCAGGCGATAGAGCATCTGCACGTCCGCCCCTTCCTCGACCACCAGGATTTTGTGTCGGGCTGTCGCCTGCACCCCTCCAAGCCGGTCCTGAAGTCTCTGCACTTCCGCTGCGGAATAACGCCTGTGACCACCGGGCGTTTTCCAGGCAGTTACCACGCCTGCCGAGGCCCACAATTGAACGGTCCTGCTGGATACGCCGACAAGCTCTGCAACCTGTCGTGTTGTATAGAGTTTTTCCTCAGCCACACAATCTCCAGGCCACACGGCGACAGGGAACCTGCTGAACTTACTGATTT
>JAPHSC010000101.1 GCA_026193125.1 Gammaproteobacteria bacterium | reverse complement strand
AGATCTTGGGGTCTTCCAGTTCCCGACTTACTTCCTGCAGGCGCTCACTGCTTCCAGCATAGTCAAAGGTACCCCCTAAGAGCTTCCGTACGCTCCTGGAGATCCTTGATATGACCCTTGAGTGGGCTTGTCTCCATAAAACTGCTCACGCATCAGTAAAAACGGGAGGCAATGGTAGTTGAAAAACTTCCCGCGCGGAACAGCAAACCTGAGAGAGTGATGATCTAGCCGGGCTGAATATGCTCCACCATCAGCTGCAAGCTGCGGCTGCCCTGCCACTCATTCACCTCCAGCCGGTACACCAGGCTCATATTTTGGCCCAGTTGGTCCTTCAGCTCACCCTGGCCAAAGGCGATGGCGTCCCAGACCTGGCCTCCCTCGGCATGGCGCACTCGCATCTTGAGATGCGTCTCGCCCACGATTCGGCTCTCGAGCACATGGAAAAGCCCATCAAAGCGCGGCTCCGGGAACTGCTGACCCCAGGGCGCTGCCTCCCTGATCAATTCCGCGTTCTCCAGCTTGAATTCTTCAGGTGCCAGGGGGCCATCGGTCCATAACACGCCTTCAAGATCCATACCGTCTTGCCAACGCGCGACTTCCAGTTGCATGGCATGGCGAAAAGCTTCCAGGTCCGCTTCGGCCAGGCTCAGGCCGGCAGCCATGGCATGCCCGCCAAATTTGCTGAGCAGACCAGGGTGCAAGGTGGCCACGTTATCCATGGCATCTCTGATGTGTAAGCCACTGACCGAGCGCGCCGAGCCCTTTAACTCGCCTTCCCCGGTGCGGGCGAATGCAAACACCGGGCGATGCACCTTATCCTTGATCCGCGAGGCCACCAAGCCGACAACACCCTGGTGCCAGTCCGGGTCAAACAGGCACAACACCAGGGGCAGTTCATGCCCGCCATCCAGTTGCAGCGATTTCACGGCCTGCAGAGCCTGTTCCTGCATACGGCCCTCGATACTCCGGCGCTCTCGATTCAACTGGTCCAGCTCGGCTGCCCACTTTCGGGCCTGCTCCGGTTCCTGCGCCAGCAGACAGCGTATTCCCAGCGACATGTCATCCAGGCGGCCGGCCGCATTCAAGCGCGGCGCCACGGCAAAGGCAAGGTCACTGGCAGTGACCCGGCGCGCATCCCGACCCGCCAGGTCCAGCAGCGCAAGGATACCCGGAGCGCACCTGCCGGCCCGAATACGCTTTAAACCCTCCTGGGCCAGGATCCGGTTGTTCTTGTCCATGGGTACCACATCCGCAATGGTCCCCAGGGCCACCAGGTCGAGCAAATCGGCCGGTGAGAAGCCACAAGCCAGCTCACGAGCCAGCGCAGCCATGACGTAGAAAGCAACCCCTACCCCGGCGAGATTCTTGCTCGGGAACTCACTGTCCGCCAGGTTGGGGTTCACGATCACCTGCGCAATGGGTAGTTCCGTCGGTGGCAGGTGATGGTCCGTTACCAGCAAGTCCAGGCCCGCCAGGGCCGCCTGGCGAGCGCCCTCGATGCTGGATATGCCATTGTCTACCGTGACCAGCAGGGTCGGCTCACGTTGCAACGCCAGCTGGACTATCTCAGGAGTCAGGCCATAGCCAAACTCAAAGCGGTTGGGGACCAGGAAATCCACCGAGTGAAATCCCATTGCCTGCAAGGCGCGCATCATCAATGCCGTGCTGGTGGCGCCGTCCGCGTCAAAATCGCCAACAATCAGCACGCGGCCCTTGTCCCTGTGTCGCAGCAGCAACGCTGCCGCCTCCGTCACGCCCGCCAGCAAGCCGACCGGTATCATTTCCGCCAGACTGGAACCCAGGCTCTCATTGTCCGCGATACCCCGGTTCGCCAGGACACGACCGAGCAGCTCGGGCCAGCCTGTGTGAGCCTTGGTGGCACAGCTTGGTTCACGCCGTCGAACCAACCTGCTCACTGTACCGGACCCGCTTGCGTCTTTCTGCGCCACCCGAACCACCAATCAACCAGCCCCATTCGAAAACCGTATCCGTCCAGGTCACACAAGGTACAGGCAAATGGCGGCACCAAGCGCGTTGCAAGCGGCGCCAGCCACCGGTTTTCCAGAGTATCCAGACGCTCCTCCATTGAGCCGACCGCCGCCAGCGATATCAACGATGATTCCAGCCACCCCAGGCGGACCTCCGCCAGACTGGCAGCTTCAAGCACGGGCTTGCCCAGGGTTCTGGCAATTCCACTCAGCAATGGGTCCCCATCGCTCCAAAACGTTGGACAGACCGCGCCTTCCAGGCTGGCCACCGCGCCGCCACCCCAGGGCCAAAGGCAGTTTGCCTGGGACCGGCCCTCGGACAGCCGCTTCTGGTTGACCGGGTGGTTATGCAGCAGGATCTGGATTTCATTCAACAGTTCCGCCCACTCCCTGCCTGACTGATCCCCCGCCAGGCGTTGCGTGAGGCTTTCGCCCTCCGCCAACACCGGGCAACCGAGACCAGCCCGCAAGGGTTCTGCGCTAATAACATACCAGCGTGAAGGTACGGGTGCCTCGAGGTGCCAGCCGAATTCTGTCACCAGCGGCGCCAGTTCCTTGATCAAGGCGTCCGCTTCCTCGCGGTGCAAATCCCGCATACAGGCCGACGCGAGGAACAGTCCCCGTGGCCCCACCCCAAGCTCTACTGGATCGAGGCGGGCGCACCCGCCTTCAGGGTTGCGGCCTGTATCATGCAAATAGCAGTATCGGGCCAGCCCTCCAAGATCGCCGGGCAGGCCCAGTGCCCGGGCAAATCCAGCCCCCGCTTGCCCCAGTGAATCAACACCTTGGCTTCGCGCCATCACGGAATTCACCACCGGCCAGCGCGAAGGATCGCGTATTGCCAGCTGGGTCATGGATACCAGGTTGGGCACCACCATTGTCAATTCAGCCATATGGCCACTCCGAACAAGAAACGGAATTGTTCCTTCGCCGCCTACTGGCTATGCTCTGCGTCATGCAATTTACCCGCGAATCCAGACAGGATATTAACCTGATCCGTTCCCATGAGCCCGGCGTGGTGAGAATTGGTGACAAGGCCTACACCCGCAGTCTGCTCTTGTCGCCCACACAAATTATGCCCGATTGGGCGACCGCATCCATCGAATCCCTGTCTATGGAGTTACTTGAAGCGGCGCTGGCAATGGAGCCGCTCATATTGTTGCTGGGTACTGGCACCAGGCAGGTTTTCCCCAGCGCCGAACTGATGAGCCAGGTGCAGCAGCGAGGTATCGGACTCGAAATCATGGATACCGCGGCGGCCTGTCGCACCTACAATATTCTGGCCGGCGAAAACCGCAAGGTGGTTGCGGCGCTGATACTCTGAAGCGCGCCGGTCTAACCCATCAGACTATCCTGATTCTGCCCGTCGTTCAGCATGATCCGGCGCAGGCGCGCGAGCGCGTCCATTTGAATCTGCCGCACCCGCTCCCGCGTGACACCTATATCTTGCCCCACTTGCTCCAGGGTGGAACGTCCATGTCCATGGATGCCGAAACGGCGCTCGACGACATCGCGCTGGACCTCACTAAGCTCCTCCAGCCACTCGTCGAGCATGGCCTGCAGGTGATCCTGGTGAGTACATTCAACCGGGTCAGAACCGCCGTTGTCGGCAATGGTGTCCATCCAGCTGTTGTCGTTTTCCCAACTGATGGGTGTATTGGCGGAGGCGACCCGTTCCTGTGTCAGCACGGTTTGCCGCAGATCTTCAAGCGCTACGCCCATGAATTCCGCAATTTCCGCCAAGGACGGCGAGTGATCCAGTTTCTGAGCAAGTTCCCGTTCCGCCCGCAAATAGGCATTCACCTGTTTCCCTACGTGGATGGGCAGGCGGATAGTGCGGGACTGGTTCATGATGGCTCGCTCAATCGATTGCCGTATCCACCAGGTCGCATAGGTGGAAAATCGAAAGCCTTTCTCCGGATCAAACTTGCCTACAGCATGTATCAGACCCAGATTCCCTTCCTCGATCAGATCCAGTAATGGCAAACCCCGAAAGAGATACCGCCGTGCAATCTTGACCACCAGCCTCAGATTGCTCTCTATCATGCGATCGCGGGCATCCTGGTCACCCCGCAGCACCCGCCGGCCGAGTTCTACTTCCTGCTCGGCCGAGAGCAGGTCGGATGCCCCGATTTCGTTTAGATATTTCCGGGTGGCATCCCGTATGCCCACATCCATTGTGCCTGGGTCACAGGGTGCGGAATCCTCGTCGGCAAAATATCCGTCCGCGTTCAAGCGACCGGAACCGCTCTCTTCGATTTCCCGATAGCGGTCTGTCACGGTCTCATCGCCGTTCTCTTCCATACTCCGCTCCCTGTCAGGGGCGCCGGGGAAGTACTTGCCGCAGGGTGTGGAGTTTATCTTTTGGGCAAGTACCGGATCGGATCTACCGGTTTGCCGTCCACCCGTATCTCGAAATGCAGCAGGGGCTTTTTGCCCGGGCCTTCGCCTATCTCGGCAACCTTCTGGCCAATTTTGACCAGATCACCCTCCTTCACCGCCAGTGTTCGATTATGCCCATAAGCGCTGAGGAAGGTATCGTTATGTTTGATAATAATAAGCTTGCCGTAACCGATTAGTCCACTGCCCGCGTAAACCACCCGCCCGCCAGCGGCTGCCCGAACCGGGTCTCCGATGCGCCCACCGATGTCCAGACCGCTGCCCTGGCTGTCTTTGCCGCCAAAGCTGGAGACCACGGGGCCCGTGGCTGGCCAATACCAACTGCCGACCTTTACGCCCGTGGCGGTGGTAGAACCGCCACCGGTCTGGGCCGGGGTCCTGGCGCTTCTCGAGGGGGTCGATGAGCCTGGACTGCTGGTACTGCTCCCGGTTCTTGCGGGAGCACCGGCATTTGCAGATTTCACGGGTGGCGCCAGGTGCAAGACCTGGCCGGGATAAATCAGCCCGCCATCTGCCAACCCGTTCCAGCGCGCCAGGTCGCGCCAATCCAGCCGATTCCGCCAGGCAATGGAGTACAGTGTATCTCCGGACCTCACCGTGTATTTCGATGCTGTCGCGTACTCGGGCTTTTGCTCATTGCCGGGTTCCCAGGTCAGGGCACTACCACCGCAACCCGCAAGCGCCAGAATCCCGGCACAAAGCATCACTGCAGTGATTCTGGGGGATCCTATAATTTCCATACCAGAAAGCCGATGCCCAGCACTGCAACGCTAATCCATCCAAGTCGCTCAACATACTTTCGCAGCGCCGGCTCAATCTTGGGACCACCCCAACTCACCAGGCCCGCCACCATAAAAAAGCGGGCCCCACGTCCCACCGCCGAGGCGAGCACAAACAGCGGAAGGTTCATGACCAGGGCCCCCGCGCTGATGGTGAATACCTTGTAGGGTATCGGTGAAAAACCCGCTACCAGCACGGCCCAGAAACCCCACTTGGCAAATATCCCCTGAACCTGCAGATAATGATCCCAGTAGCCAAATTCCTGCATCCAGGGAGTGACCCATTCCAGTGCGTACAGGCCGATAAAATAGCCGGCAATGCCGCCAGCCACCGAGGCCAGAGTAGTCAGCAAGGCAAAACGCATGGATTTGTCCGGTGAGCCAAGGCACATGGGCATGAGCATCACGTCCGGAGGGACCGGAAAAAACGATGACTCGGCGAAACTCAGCCCACCCAGGTACCAGGGTGCGGACGGGGAACCGGCCCACTTGAGCACCGTGTCATAAAGCGGTCCAAAAATCTTCATGAATCTCCCCCGCCGACCAGTGGTACAAATCTCACCGCACCCAGGGATTGCGTCTCAAAAGCGGAACCCTTGCGGGAAATCTTGATCAATTCCTGGCTGGCGCGCCCCCCCACCGGAATAATCAGCCGGCCACCGTCCGCCAGTTGCTGCAGCAGCGCCTCGGGCACGACTTCCGGTGCGGCGGCAACCAGGATGCCATCAAATGGCGCCTCGGCAGCCCAGCCTTTCCAACCATCGCCCACGCGCATGCGTATGCCGCGCAAGTTCAGCGAGGCCAGAATATTGCGCGCTCGCACCTGCAGTGGTGCAAGCCTTTCGATGGCGTAAAGCTTACCCACTAACGGGGCCAGAATTGCCGTCTGGTAGCCACAGCCCGAACCTATCTCAAGAACTTTCTCGGGCCTGCCATCTTCCAGCAAAGCCTGGGTCATCAGGGCTACGACGTAGGGTTGGGATATGGTCTGGCCGTGGCCGATAGGCAGGGCGGTGTCCTCGTAGGCCCGACTGGCCATCGCCTCATCCATAAACAGATGCCTGGGTACATTGCATATCTGGCCTAAGACAGCTTCGTTGTTGATACCCTGCTCACGCAAACGCTGCACCAGGCGATCCCGCGTCCTGGCCGAGGTCATGCCTATACCCTGAATCCGTGTGTCGGCGGTTGTCATTGCGCCAACCACTCGCGCACCACGTCCACCTGCGCGTGACGGGTCAAGTCCACCAGGAGTGGTGTGACCGACACGCGGCCCTTGCTTATGGCAAAGAAATCCGTGCCCGGCCCCGCATCCTGTTCGGATCCGGCGGATCCCACCCAGTATATTTCCCGGCCACGTGGATCCCTGCCCCGAATGACCGGCTCGGCGCGATGGCGATTTCCCAGACGAGTTACTTCAGTGCCCTGCAAGTTTTCGTAGGGCAGATCAGGAATATTCACATTCAGGATGCTATCGGTTGGCAGGGGATGCTCGACCAAGCGCGTCACTATTTCTCTCGCGATCCGGGCGGCGGTATCCAGATGCCTGGGTTCACCCGACGTGACCAACGAAAATGCGATGGCCGGCAAGCCCAGGCAACGCCCCTCCATGGCCGCCGCCACGGTTCCCGAATACAACACGTCGTCCCCAAGGTTGGCACCGTCATTGATACCTGACACCACCATGTCCGGGTCAGGATCCATCAAGCCGGTAATCGCGAGATGGACGCAATCTGTCGGAGTACCGTTGACAAAGAAAACACCCTGCTCTGTTTCGACCATCCGCAGCGGACTGTCCAGGGTCAGCGAATTGCTGGCGCCACTGCGATTCATCTCCGGCGCAACGATGACCACGTCGCCAAACTCGTCCAGGGCCGCGGCCAGCGCCCGAATCCCTGCGGATCTGTAGCCATCATCGTTACTTACTAGTATCCGCAACCCGACTTCCTCCCCACTGTTCTCACCGCGGCAAAGGCATTGCCGGTATGCAAAAAATCACTCGACTGCTGATATCATCGTGCTGCCTGGCAATTACGCTCCAGGGTCAGCGGTAACTATACTGGATTCACCACGAGGAGGACGAGTGTGAAAAAGCGCGAAGCACACCTGCCTTCGGCGGAATCAAGCCCCGAGGACCGGGAGCTTTTTCGCGCGCATGTCGCAGACGCCACGCCCCATGCAGCAAAATCCTTTCTTCCAAAGCGCGCCAAGCCCGCCGCCAGGGCAACATTCAAGCGCGCCGACGAAGCCCAGGTGCTGCGTGACAGCCTTGAATTGAGTAGCCTGGAAGGCATCCTGGATAATGGCGACCACCTGAATTATTGCAGGTCGGGCGTAAGTGAGCAGATTCTGCGCAAATTGCGCAAGGGTCGATACAGCGTGCAAGCAGAGATCGACCTGCACGGCCTGACCGTTGTCAGGGCGCGGGAAGAGCTAAACAGCTTCCTGGCTGAATGTCGGCGGGAACACCTGGGCTGTGTAAGGGTCATTCACGGCAAAGGGCTACGCTCCGGGAACGCCGGCCCGGTACTCAAATCCAAGGTTGCGGTTTGGCTGAAACAGGCTAGCCACGTGGTCGCTTACACCTCGGCCAGACCGGTTGACGGTGGCACCGGCGCGCTCTATGTGCTGCTGGAACGGCTACGCTAGGAAGCCTCTCAATGACCCTGCACGAGCTGCGGGCAGTGAATCGCGGGTCAACCGCTGCCCGACCATGAGCAACGCAGAAGCCGGGTGAGATCTTTGCAGGAGGTGTCTGCCAAGAGGAATGGCGATACTCTACCCTTCCTTATGCCGGCGCTGCGCCTCGGTGTAGGTCAGCAACTCTCGTAACACCGCTGTGGCAAAACAGCCACTGGGCAGGGTAAATGACAATTCCAGGGTCTGATCCCCGACATGCCATTGCAGATTTGACACCCCCAGGATCAGGCGTCGCCGATCCCCTTTCACGCGCGCAGCACACAGACCGTCCACCCAGTGGGCATAGCGCGACAGCACTTCCTGCTCCAGCGCCAGCGCCCGGCCAGAGGGTTGCATCGCCGATTCACCAGCCAGCGGACCACTGGGTCCTATATCGCCGCTGGCCAGCCTGGCCTGAATGGACTCGTCGATGTCTTCGGCCAGAAACACGCTGCGGCTGCCTGCCAGCATTACCAGCTCGCCGGGTAGCAAGGTATTCCAGCTGCCTTCCCGAACCCGTCGAGCCAGGACTTCGTTAAATAGCGCTGATCGGGCAGCGGAAAAGGCAAATTCACGTTCGTTCCGCTGCCAGCGCCTGCGCGGATCCGAGAGTACCCGCTCAGCCAGTGCCAGGTTACCCATAGCACGGCCGAAACGCTGCTCGCCGAAATAATTTGGCACACCACCACGGGCCACCGCTTGCAGCCGTCTTTCCAACTCCTGGTGATCCGCTTGCAGTTCCCTCACACGCAGCTGGAACCGGTTGCCCTGGTGTGAACCGCGACGCAATTTTTTTCGGTGTCGGGTTGCGGTCAATACCTTGAAGCCTTCGCCCTCCCAGCCCGCCCACTGTTCGCAGCTACCACCGCTAGCAGGCACTGAGAAATACTGCCGGGTGATCGCCCAGCGATCCTTCAGCCCTGAAAAACCCAGGTCCCGTCTTTGCACTCCGGCCTGGCGCGCAATCTGGCCCGCGACCCAGGCCGTATTGCAGTCGGTTTTCTCTACCCACAACAGGAGGTGATCGCCCTCGCCGTCCGGTTGAAAGCCCAGAATCTCGTCAACCTGGAAATCCGCACTCTCGCAGCGAATGACACCACTGGCAGCGACCGGGCCCAGCGCTCTGGCATCGAACCAGGAAAAATCGGGCGTGCTGTCGGTCATCAGGAGAATACCCGCAAATAAGTGGCTGCCGCCGGGACTCGGCCCGGCGCACAAGCTGGCAAGGGGTCTAGGGCGATTTGGTCGCGTCCTTCTTCTTGTCCGGTTCTGCCAGGAAAATCAGTTGTTCATCAGCCTTGATCATACCCAGTTCGCTGCGCGCCCTTTCTTCCACCGCGGCAGTGCCTTCCTTCAGGTCCCTGACCTCCGCCTCCAGCGCGTCATTGCGTTCGCGCAATTTCTGGTTTTCTTCAAGCTGGGTATTGACCTCCCGGTGCAGGCGCCACAAATCAGGCACCCCGCTGTCACCCAGCCATAGCCTGACCTGCAGACCAAGCAATAACAGCAGCAGAAGGACAGCGATCAGGCGCATGGCATCAAGGCAGAGGAATCGGGAACGCACTGCGACCCGCGTAGGCAGCATCCACACCCAGTTGTTCCTGAATCCGCAATAACTGATTGTATTTGGCCAGCCTGTCAGAGCGGGACATGGAGCCAGTCTTGATTTGCGAGGCAGTAGTGGCCGCCGCAATGTCGGCGATGGTGCTGTCCTCGGTTTCGCCTGAGCGATGCGAGACGACAGCCGCGTACCCGGCTTCTTCCGCCATGGCGATGGCTTCCAGGGTTTCGGTAAGCGTGCCGATCTGGTTCGGCTTGATCAGGATGGCATTCGCCACTTCCCGCGAAATTCCCTTGGCCAGGATTTCCGTGTTGGTCACGAACAGGTCATCACCAACCAACTGCACGCGATCGCCGAGACGACTTGTGAGTATCTGCCAGCCATCCCAGTCACTCTCGTCCATTCCGTCCTCAACTGTCACTATCGGGTAGCGATCGACCAGGTCTGCCAGGTAGTCGACAAACTCCTCCGAGGTGAAGCTGCGTCCCTCGGACTCCAGGTGATAGCGACCGTCCTTGTAGAACTCGCTACTGGCCACGTCCAGACCCAGAAACACCTCTTCACCCGCCTTGTAACCGGCCCGCTCAATGGCAAGCAGTATGGTCTGCAGGGCTTCCTCGTTGGAAGCCAGGTCAGGCGCGAAGCCACCCTCATCACCTACCGCGGTATTCAGTCCTTTTTCTTGCAGCACCGCGCGTAAGGCATGGAATATCTCCGCGCCGCAACGCAGTGCTTCGGAAAAGCTTTCCGCACCCACCGGCAGGACCATAAACTCCTGGATATCCACACTGTTATCCGCATGGGCGCCGCCGTTGATGATATTCATCATGGGCACCGGCAGAGTCTTGGCGCCTGGTCCACCCAGGTAGGCGTACAGGGGCACACCCGCCTGGGCTGCAGCGGCATGCGCAGCCGCCAGGGATACCGCCAGAATTGCGTTGGCGCCCAGGCGCGACTTGTTTGGCGTGCCGTCCAGGTCACACATCCTCGCATCAAGCGCGCGCTGATCTGTGGCATCCATACCCAAAAGCGCATCGCGGATTTCGCCGTTAACATTGGCGACCGCCCCCAGTACACCCTTGCCCAGGTAGCGATGTTTATCGCCATCTCGCAACTCAACCGCCTCCCGACTTCCGGTAGATGCGCCAGAAGGCACGGCCGCGCGGCCAGTTGCGCCCGAACTGAGAAACACGTCGGCTTCCACGGTGGGATTACCGCGTGAATCCAGAATTTCACGGCCACGAATATCGACAATACGAGTCATTCAGTGCTCTCCTGGGGCGCTCGCCCCGATCATCATCGCGGCAAGACTTACAGTCCCAGGCGCGACTCTTCAAATTCCCTGGACTTCACCAACCGGTCCAGCTCACACAATGTTTCAAGTAGTGGGCGCATACGATCCAGCGGCCAGGCATTCGGACCGTCGCTCAAGGCCTTCTCCGGATCGGGATGGGTTTCCATGAACAGACCGGATATGCCGGCAGCCACCGCCGCCCTGGCCAACACCGGTACAAACTCTCTTTGTCCTCCGGAGGACGTGCCCTTGCCGCCTGGCAACTGCACCGAGTGAGTTCCGTCAAACACCACCGGCGCGCCGGTGGAGCGCATCACCGCCAGGGAGCGCATATCGGAGACCAGGTTGTTATAACCGAAAGTAAAACCTCGCTCGCATACCATGATCTGCTGGTTGCCAGTGGAGCGGGCCTTGTCGACTACGTTGCCCATTTCCCACGGGGACAGGAACTGGCCTTTCTTGATATTCACCGGAATTCCCTGGCTGGCAACATTCAGGATGTAATTGGTCTGCCTGCAAAGGAAAGCGGGCGTCTGCAGAACATCCACCACACTGGCTACCTCCGCCAGGGGCGTGTCCTCGTGTACGTCAGTCAGCACAGGTACGCCAATCTGGCGCTTGACCTCGGCCAGGATTCGCAATCCCTCTTCCATTCCCGGACCACGAAAACTGTCGCGTGAGGAGCGGTTGGCCTTGTCGAAGGACGATTTGTAAATAAACCCGATACCCAGTCCCGAGGTCAGTTCTTTCAACTGACCCGCCGTGTCCAGGGCCAGTTGCTCGCTTTCCACCACACAGGGTCCCGCTATCAGGAACAGGGGTTGGTCAATACCCACTTCAAAGCCACAAAGTCTCATGCCTGGCGCACCTTGCTAACCCGCTGTTCATGGTGGGCGCGAGCCGCGCTCACAAAGCCCGAGAACAAGGGATGTCCATCACGCGGCGTTGAGGTGAACTCGGGATGGAACTGGCAAGCCAGGAACCAGGGGTGATCGGGCAATTCGACGATCTCGACCAGGCCGTCAGCCGAGCGGCCAGAAAAACGCAGACCGGCCTCGCTCATGCTTTCCAGGTAATTGTTATTGAACTCATAGCGGTGACGATGTCTTTCCATCACGTTTTCGGATCCGTAGGTGCGCGCTGCCAGGCTGTCTGGCTCAAGCAGGGCCTCCTGAGCGCCCAGGCGCATGGTACCACCCAGGTCTGAATCCTTGCTGCGAGCCTGCCGGCCGTGATACTGGTCCTGCCACTCGGTGATCAGGGCAATCACGTGATTCGTACTGGGTACCTGGAACTCCGAGCTATTAGCGTCCTCAATACCCATCACATGCCGGGCGAACTCAATCACTGCAACTTGCATGCCCAGGCAAATACCCAGGTAGGGAATATTGTTCTCTCGCGCCAGGCGCACTGCCTGTATCTTGCCCTCGATACCGCGCTCGCCGAATCCGCCTGGCACGAGGATGGCGTCCATACCGTCCAGTAGCCCCAGGCCCTCGGTCTCGATGGACTCGGATTCCACATAATGGATATTCACCCGTGTTCGAGTATGCACGCCGGCGTGCACCAGCGCTTCAGTCAGGGATATGTAGGCATCCCTGAGGTCCATGTATTTGCCCACCATGGCAATGTCCACCTCGGCCTCAGGATTCTGCTTGGCTTCCACCACTGCGTCCCAGTCACTCAGGTCGACAGGAGGAACATCCAGGCGCAGTTTCTCAACCACGATTTCGTCCAGGCACTGCTCGTGCAGCATGCGCGGAATTTTGTACAGGTCGTCGGCGTCGCGGGCGGAAATAACAGCTCGTTCTTCCACGTTGGTGAACAGGGAAATCTTGCGTCGCTGCTCATCCGGCAGATACTTCTCGGAGCGGCAGATCAGTATGTCGGGCTGGATACCGATAGAACGCAATTCCTTGACCGAGTGCTGGGTCGGCTTGGTCTTGATCTCCGCCGAGACAGCGATATACGGCACCAGGGTCAGGTGAATATATATAGCCCGTTCGCGACCCAGTTCGACACCCATCTGGCGAATCGCCTCCATAAACGGCAAGGACTCTATGTCACCCACGGTGCCGCCAATTTCAACCATGCACACGTCGGCGTCGCCAGCGCCCAGCTTCACGCAGCGCTTGATCTCGTCGGTAATATGCGGAATCACTTGCACCGTGCCGCCCAGGTAATCCCCGCGGCGTTCTTTTTCGATGACACTGAGATAAATTCTACCGGTGGTGAAATTGCTGTTGCGCCCGGTTTTGGTGCGTACAAAACGCTCGTAATGGCCCAGGTCCAGGTCGGTTTCCGCACCGTCCGCGGTAACGAAGACCTCGCCATGCTGGAAGGGGCTCATGGTCCCCGGATCCACGTTGATATAGGGATCCAGTTTGATCATGCTGATCTTGAGCCCACGCGCCTCAAGAATCGCGGCCAGCGAAGCCGCCGTGATTCCCTTGCCCAAAGATGAGACCACACCGCCGGTAACAAAAACAAAACGGGTCATGTAGAAGTTCCGCCTGAAGAATTTAATGTGCCGTGCGCACACTGCAAGACGGGGTTACAAGTTACCAGAAGGGCCCGAAGGCGACAATGAAAAAGCCCGATCGGGGCGGAGTTACGGGCCTTGCGCAGGATAATTTTTTGGCTCCTAGGCCAATTCGCGCTGAGTAGCGTCATAAAAGCAGCCGCGGACCCCCTTCCCAGCACAAGGACAGGGCCGGTTGCCCCTCGATCGCGGCAAAGGCCTGGTCCACCCAGAGAGTGCCAACAGCTGCCAGTCGGCCATCCACATAAAGCAAGGGAATGTGGCCCCGAATCCACGGCAGAACGCCGTATTCCTGGAACAGTTCGCGCAAGCCGCGACTGCCCTCCCGCCCGACCAGGCGCAGGCACTCCCCGCCCTGCCTGAAGCGAATCTCCATTTGACCGTGACGCAAGGCATTCTCGTCCAGACCGGTGCCTTGCGTGCTTACCAGGCTCAGTTGTCCCAGGCCACCGGGCAGATCCAGGGGAGTGTCTCCCGACCAGCGCACCACACCGGAAGGCGCGTCCGGCACCCCATCCAGCGCAAACAGTCTGTCCCGATAGCGGCGAATCTCGCCCCCTTTCCAGGCCAGACAGGGAAGGGCCTGCTCGCGGGCATCAAGAACTTGGTCGCGGACCAGTTCCAGCACGTGTGCCGGCGGCGTTGGCAGCCCGCGCAGGGTGACCCAGTGCCGCAGCAAGTTGGCCAACCTGGCCGAATCCAGCCCCAGCAGGCCAGGAACCAGAAGCTCATTACCCTCGGCGCAGTGCAGCAGGTCTTGGGCGGCCAGATGCGTCAGCAAATCCTGGGCCTGGGCACAATAACGTGCACTGCGGGTTGCTGCGCGCGCCGCCGCAGGCCATCGTTGCTT
>JAPHSC010000211.1 GCA_026193125.1 Gammaproteobacteria bacterium | reverse complement strand
CGCGCGACCTGGAATAAGTTCCGGCCCGGCAGCCAGATTTCACCAAGAGGCCACACCCACCCAATGCAGTCCGGCCCAGACACCCAGGACACGGCAAGGCCCGAAAACCGCCACCTTCCCGGTGACCCCTGCTTTCATTGCGGCGAGCCCCTGCCGCATAAACCCCTGTTCGCAATGGTTTCAGGAGTCCGGCAACCCATGTGTTGCCGCGGCTGCCAGGCAGTGGCGCAATTGATTTCCGACTCCCGGCTGGACGAGTTTTACCGTTACCGGGAAGGCCCCGGTCCGCGTCCTGAAAACCAGGCGATGGACGACAGCTGGACAGTGTATGACCGTGCCCAGCTGCGCGATGGCTTCGTGATCAAGCTTCCCGGTGGCGAGGAGGAAGCCTCTATCCTGGTCGAGGACCTGCGCTGTGCAGCCTGCAGTTGGCTGATTGAGCGCACCCTCATGGGTGTCGATGGCATACGCAGCGCCCAGATAAACCCGTCCACCGGCCGCGGCCTGGTGCGTTTCGATCCCGCCGTCGCCAGCCCCGGCCGAATATTCGCCAATATTGCGTGGCTGGGATATCGGCCACATGCGGCAGGCTCCGGCGATTGGGAGAAAGCCCAGCGCCACGAGCGACACCGCGCCCTGCGCAGACTCGCTGTGGCCGGCCTGGGCATGATGCAGGTCATGACCTTTGCCGTGTCCCTGTATGCGGGCGCTTTTCAGGGCATGGATCCCTGGATTCGCGAGTTCCTTCGCCTGGTCAGCCTGCTGGTTGCCACACCGGTGGCCTTCTATGCAGGCGGTCCCTTTTTCAGGGGCGCTGTGCGCGATCTGCGTGCACGCACCCTCGGAATGGATGTACCGGTCAGCCTGGCCATTGGCGCGGCCTACCTGGCCAGCGTATGGAACAGCCTGCGCGGCACCGGCGAGGTTTACTTCGACTCGGTAACAATGTTCGTTTTTTTTCTTTCTCTGGGTCGATACCTGGAGATGATGGCCAGGCACCGGGCGGGCAATACCGCTGATGCGCTGACCCGGACAGTGCCTCACACGGCGCTGCGTATAAGCAATGGCGCAAGCGAAAGAGTCGGCGTTAAGGAACTGAAAACCGGCGACCTTATCCTGGTAAGACCCGGGGACTCGTTTCCCTGCGACGGGACGGTGGAAGAAGGTCGCAGCGGGGTGGACGAGTCCCTGATAAGTGGCGAGTCCCGGCTGGTGGTTCGCAATGTCACGGACCCGGTGCTGGGCGGCAGCACCAATGTCACCGACCCTTTGCGGGTGCGGGTCGAGGCTATTGGACACGACACGGTTATCGCGGGCATAACCCGCCTGCTGGAACGCGCCCAGGCTGAACGGCCCCGGTTGGCCCTGCTGGCCAACCGGGTAGCGTCCTGGTTCGTGGCGGCAGTGCTTGCAGTAGCCAGCCTCGTGGCCATTTTCTGGAGCATGCACGATCCGGCACTGGCTATGCCCATCACTCTGTCGGTGCTGGTCATTACCTGCCCCTGCGCCCTGTCACTCGCCACACCCACCGCCCTGACAGCGGCCACCAGCCACCTGGCCAGACACGGCGTCTTGATCACCCGCGCCCACGCGCTTGAGGCCATGTCCAAATGCACCCGGGTTATCTTTGACAAGACGGGCACGTTAACTGACGGCCGCCTGCGTATCAGCCAGGTGCAAACACGGCCGGGCGTAACCACCGGGCTTGCTCTGGGCCTGGCAGCGGCCCTGGAGCGCGAATGCGCGCACCCGATTGCCTCCGCCTTCGATACCATCGACAGCACGGAGCCTGTCAGGGATATTCGCATCGTCACCGGGCGCGGAGTGGAAGGACACGTCGGCGGCAGGCATCTTCGTATTGGACACCCGGACTTTGTCGCGGAACTGGCCATCGAGGGCCGCGCTTGCGAATGGGTCCCCGGGCCTGGCGGGGTAGTGCTGGGTGACGATCAGGGTCCCATGGCCAGCATCGAACTACAGGACCGGGTCCGGCCCGAGGCTGAGAGAGTGATTCGAGGTCTGGCAGGCATGGGACTGGAGGTGGAACTGGCCAGCGGAGATCGCGAAAGCGCGGTGCTTGCGCTCGCAAATCAGCTGGGTATCAGCCAGGTGCACTCCAACATGACACCTGAGAGCAAACTGGACTTGTTGCGCCAGCGTCAAAGCAAGGGTGACAAGGTCATGATGGTGGGTGATGGAATCAATGATGCACCGGTCCTGGCAGGCGCCGATATATCCCTGGCGCTGGGCTCGGGCGCTGCCCTGGCCCAAAGCACAGCCGACAGCATTCTCCTGGGCAACAGCCTTCGGCCCCTGCTGTTGGCGCTCAAAACAGCTCGCGGAACGTTGATAATCGTGCGTCAAAACCTGGCCTGGGCCCTGGCTTACAATGCTGTAGCGTTACCGCTGGCGGCGGCTGGAATGGTGCAGCCATGGATGGCGGCCATTGGCATGTCAGCCAGTTCTCTGCTGGTAGTCGTAAACGCCTTGAGAGTCAGCCGGATTTCCGACGACCCCGAGCCGTCGACAGACAAGGTTGTGGCATGAGCATATTGCTGGTTCTGATCCCCTTGAGTTTGTTGCTACTGGGTCTGGGTATTGCCGCCTTTTTCTGGGCCGTGCGCAATGACCAGTTTGAGGACATGGACAGCCCGGCCTGGAAAATTCTGCTGGACGACGATTCTCGCCCGCACCCGGAGATTCCGGACAGGACCGTGTCCACGCCGGGGGGCCCCGCAGAGGACCAGTTGGGAGAAGACAAATGATCGCTTCGACCCTGGCAGGCGCATTCCTCGCCGGCTTGCTGGGCAGCGTCCATTGTCTGGGTATGTGCGGCGGGATCGCCGGCGCAGCCGCGGCCGGCCCCGGACCGCAGGGGCGAAATCTCTCATGGGTGCTGCTTTACAACCTTGGACGTGTAGGCAGCTATAGCCTGGCGGGCGCGATTGCAGGCGCGGCAGCCTTTGCTCTGGGAAGCGCCATAGACCTGCCCGCCTGGGGCGCAATTACCCGGGGTCTCACCGGGGTGATCCTGGTACTAATCGGTTTGAACTTCGCCTTGGGCTTGCGCCTGCCCCGTTTTCTCGAAGCGGGTGGTGGACGTATATGGGCCCTGGTTTCGCCGGCGGCCAGACGTCTGCTGTCCTCACGCAGCGCCCTGGGCATGCTCGGCCTGGGCGCGCTCTGGGGATGGCTGCCCTGCGGTCTGACCTATACCATGCTGGTTGCCGCTGCGGGCACCGGGAAGGCCCTGGACGGGGCGATGCTAATGCTGGCTTTCGGACTGGGGACCCTGCCTTCCATGATGGCTGCCGGGGCAGCAGCCGGAAGCCTGCAGCGTTTCACCCGCGCACGCTACACTCGACGACTAAGCGGAGTATTGCTGGTAATACTCGGTATCTGGACCGCCGCCCTGCCGATAAAGAACTGGCTGGCCGGCCAAGCCGGTCACTCGCATGGGCACCACACCAGCGCGCTACACGCAGCGCCGCAGACAGCTCAATCGGTCACCTGGATCGTGGCGAGGTAGTCCACCAGGTCCTGAATACGCGCAAGCACTGCCTGCTCGGCCTGCTCGTCACCGCCTTCCCGCAACCAGAACTCACTGCCCCACACGGGCATGTAGCGATCTCCATGGCTGAGTATCTGCTCTCGCCCATCAATAACCCTGCGTACCCACTGGTCAGGGTAGGTCCCCGCGGAATGCACTGATAAGCGGCGCAGATCGGGAACAGGCACCACCAGAACGGCGGCGACCGGCCCGTCCCCCGCAGCATAAAGTCCGTGGCAGGCGGCACAGTTCTCCAGGTAAATTACCCGTCCCTGGGCCATCGCGGTGGCACTCAACAACAGCCCACCAAGCACCAGCAACGGGCGTCTGAACATCCTTGTTTGCATACACTTCCGCCAGTCTCAAGAACCAGCTTCCAGACTGGTCCGATGGATGCGTCCGGTCAATTCGCACTTTCCCCGATAGTGCGGGCATGCGTCTCAACCGCCCGCCAGACACGCATCAGATTGGCGCCCATGATCTTGCGAATATCAACATCCGCGTAGCCGCGCCGACGCAGCCCGTCAATCAAATTCGGGTAGGCGGAAACGTCCTTCAATCCGGCAGGAAGGGAGTCACCGACGCCGTCGAAATCCGAGCCTATGCCCACATGCTCCACCCCAACCAGTTTCACTACATGATCGATATGATCAAGCACATCGTCCAGACGGGCATAGGGCATGGAATGACTTGTCCTGTAGTCGGCCTCAAATACGTTCTTGGCCTCCTCGCCCGGCATTACTTCCTGGGCCGCAATCCATGAATTCTGCGCGGCCAGGAATTCCGTGAACCACTGGTTCGCTGCCACGGTGAGAAAAGCGGAGCCGAAATTGATCTGTATGACTCCGCCATCCTGCGCCAGCCGGCGGATCATGTCATCGCTCATGTTGCGTTCGAAGCCAGGTGTAAAATGGCGCGCCGAGGAGTGGCTGGCAATCACGGGTACCGCCGAGATATCCATGACCTGCCAGAAAGCCTCATCACTTACGTGCGACACATCGACCATAATGCCCACGCGATTCATTTCTTCCACCACCCGCCGGCCATAGGGACTCAGACCGCCCCAGGGACGCTCCGGCGCATAGGATGAATCGCAAATCAAATTGGGCTTTGCATGAGTCAGGGTGATGTAACTAATACCCTTGTCACGGAAATACGCCACGTTCGCCAGGTCATCCTCCAGGCCAGCCCCATTCTCCATGCCCATGGCCAGGGCAATCTTCCCCTCGGCCACGATGTCCAGGGCCTGTCCGGTACTCCCGGCCATGGCGAATTTATCGGGTCCGGACTGTACGATCATCTGCACCGTCTGCACCAGGTCCTCAACCACCTCACGCGCCTTGCCTGGCTCCTGCAACTCTGCCGGCACATAGACCGACATAAACGCAACGCCCAGGCCTCCGGCCACAGCGCGCGGGTAATCAAAGTCACCACTCGCTGTGGCCCGGGTCACGTCCTCAAAATGTTCCTGTAGACGGTAAGGCACATCGATGTGGGTATCCACAATCAGGATCGGGTCGGGGCGCGCAGCCTCCCCGTTTTCCCCGGGATCCTTGTCAGTGCAGGCCGCAAGAATCAGTAACATACAAGGCCATGCGAGGGCGCGAATTGTCTTTGTCATGTAATGTATTCCAGGGTAGATAACTTTGGCTGCATTCTATGCTCGTCAATGCCAGAATGCTCACAATGAAACACAAACACACGGGATGGCCCGGCGTATGAGATTCCAATTTTTGGCCAGCATAATATTGCTCGCTCTTACAGGAGTACCCGCAATGGCAGACGATGCACCTGTTGCCATAGTCATTCACGGCGGAGCGGGAACCTTCACACGAGAGGGCATGGCTCCCGAAATGGTGGCCGCCTACAGGAGCACATTGCGGGAGGCTGTGACAACCGGCCACCGCATACTGAAACAAGGCGGCAGCAGCCTGGATGCGGTCACCGCCGCAATACGAATAATGGAAGACTCGCCGCACTTTAACGCCGGGAAAGGCGCGGTGTTCAACCACGACGGAGTCAACGAACTCGATGCATCGATCATGGATGGCTCCAACCTCGCCGCTGGCGCGGTTGCCGGACTGCAGCATATACGCAATCCCATAGATTTGGCCCGCCTGGTGATGCAGGAATCCCGTCACGTGATGTTGTTTGGCGCAGGCGCAGAAGAGTTCGCCCAGGAACAAGGCATGGAATTGGTATCCCAGGATTATTTCTATACCGAGCGACGCTGGCGCCAGTTGCAGCAAACGAAGAAACTCAGGTTATCGGGCGTGGAACCGAAAATTTTCGGTACCGTGGGGGCGGTTGCGCTGGACAGTCAGGGCAATCTCGCTGCGGCCACGTCTACCGGGGGTATGACAGACAAGCAGTATGGGCGTATCGGTGACTCCCCGATTATCGGCGCCGGCACCTATGCCGACAACAACAGCTGCGCAGTGTCGGCCACGGGTCACGGCGAGTATTTTATCCGCGCCGCAGTGGCACACGACCTGTGCGCCAGGATGAGCTATGGCGGTCGCACTCTGGCCCAGGCTGCAGATGAACTGGTCAACAAGAAGCTGGTCGACATGGGTGGAGAAGGCGGAATTATCGCTCTCGCTCCCAACGGCGACATTGCAATGGTATACAACAGCGAGGGTATGTTCCGCGCAGCGGTCAGGACAGACGGCTCGGTCAGCGTTGGTATATTTGACGACGAAGACTAGCAGGCAGCAACCCGGGGTAGCGCAGAGCCGGTATGGATGTTCCAAAGGTAATCAACATGTGGTCCGGGCCCCGTAACGTCTCGACCGCCATCATGTACAGTTTTCGCCAACGCAGCGACACCGTGGTGGTTGACGAGCCCCTCTATGGCCATTACTTGAGGGTAAGCGCAGCGGATCACCCTGGAGCCCGTGAAGTCATGGCCGGCATGGATTGCGATGGCGACCGGGTCATGCGCGGACTCATGCAGTATCAGGGCCAGCGTCCATACCTGTTTTTGAAGCAAATGGCGCATCACTTGCGCGACATGGACCGGGCCTTTCTCGGCCGCAGTCTTAATCTGCTGTTGATACGCGACCCGGCACAGATGTTGCCTTCGCTGCAAAGGCAAATACCACGACCCACCCTGCGTGACACCGGCCTGGCGCTGCAATGGGAGTTGTTGCAGGAACTACAGGGGCTCGGCCAATCGCCTCAGGTCATTGATGCCAGGGACCTGCTGCTTGATCCACCGGGAGTGCTCGGTCTGGTATGTGCAGGGCTGGGTCTCAAATTCGAGCAGGCGATGTTGTCCTGGCCCAGGGGCGCAAAGCCCGAAGACGGGGTGTGGGCACCTCACTGGTACCACAGGGTGCATGAAACCTCGGGCTTTGGCCGCTACCGGCACAAAACGGAGCCCTTCCCGCCCGCGCTGCAGCCCTTGCTTGAAGAGTCCCGCAGCTACTATCAGAAACTCTACCGTTACGCGACCAGCACTCGAGCGACCTACTCATGAGCAGCAACCCACCTGACCCAAGAAATGCCAACATCAAGGTCCATGTAGGAGGTCAGCTCCTGCCGCGGGACCAGGCAAAAATATCCGTGTTTGACAGTGCTGTGCAGGGAGGTGATGCGGTCTGGGAAGGCTTGCGCGTGTACGCGGGACGTATCGCCGAGCTAGACGCGCACCTTGATCGGCTGCTGGATTCTGCCAAGGCCATGGCATTCCAGGGAGTCCCATCCAGGGAGCAGGTGCGGGACGCCCTGTTTCAGACACTGGTGGCCAACGGCATGAACGATGGGGCCCACGTGCGCCTGACACTGACCCGGGGCGAGAAAATCACCTCCGGTATGAACCCCAGGCTGAATCGTTCAGGTTGCTGCCTGATTGTCCTGGCAGAGTGGAAAGCGCCAGTCTACCCGGGTCCCGGTATACGCCTGATTACCGCGGCCACCAGGAGGAATTCACCCCAGTGCCTGGACTCGAAAATTCACCACAACAACCTGATCAACAACATCCTGGCCTGCATAGAGGCGAATGTGGCGGGTGTGGACAGTGCGTTAATGCTCGACTTGAACGGCTTTGTTTCAGAGACCAATGACACCAACGTGTTCGTGGTTAAAAAGGGCGTGCTGTACACCCCGCACGCGGACAGCTGTCTTCCCGGCATTACACGCGCGCTGGTAATACGTCTTGCACGCGCGAACGGTGTCGACACGGTGGAGAAAAACCTTTCCCTGACGGAGGTTTACAGCGCCGACGAAATGTTTACCACCGGCACTATGGGGGAACTCACACCGGTGCTGGAAGTGGACGGACGACATATTGCAGACAGGGCCGGGGCACTCACGGGTACAATGCAGGAACTTTACGGCAACTGGGTGCGCAGCCATGGCACACTCATTCGGCAATAGGAATCCAGGAATAATGTTGCAAGGTACAACTGTTTTACTGGCCAGCCTGCTTATGGCCCTGGCCCCTTTACATGCCAATGCACAACAGGCGCCCGTGCCGGTGGTTACCAAGAAAGTGGTTAGCATACCCATGCCCACCCAGGCCGAGAGCCTGGGCACCACGCGGGCCAATGAGTCCGTGGACGTGACCTCTCTGGTCTCAGAGCATGTACGCGAGGTTCATTTCGAAGAGGGTCAGCTGGTCCAGGCGGGCCAGGTGCTGGTGCAACTTGATACTGAGGAAGCGAAGGCCAACCTGGCAGTGGCAAAAGCCGACCTGGGTGAAAGCAGCAGCAACTACGAAAGAGCCGCACAACTGGATCGCACACAGTCCATTTCGCGTTCTGAATTGAAGCAACTGGAATCCAAGATGCAGGCCGACAAGGCCAGGGTACAAGTAGCCAGGGCCCGGCTGGACGACCTCACTATCAAGGCATCCTTTACCGGCCGCGTCGGGCTGCGCCGCATCAGCACCGGAAGCCTGGTTTCTCCCGGCAGCCTGATCACCACGCTGGACGACCTGAGTACGATCAAGCTGGATTTCTCACTGCCCGAAGCATTGCTGGCGCATGTCAGTCCCGGCCTGGAAGTCCACGCCACCAGCATTGCCTATCCGGGAGTGGATTTTCGCGGCAAGGTGGCCAGCGTGGACACTCGGGTAGACCCGGTGACACGCTCGGTAATGGTTCGGGCCCTGGTGCCCAACCAGGACAACTTGTTGCGACCAGGTATGTTGCTGTCTGTAGTGGTTACTCAGCAGACCACCAATGCCCTGGTAATCCCCGAGCAGGCAGTGGTATCCGAACAAAGTCGCGAGTATGTATACGTGGTCAAGGATGGCATCGTGGACAAACGGCAGGTGCATACCGGCCGCCGCCGGCCCGGCGAAGTGGAGATTCTTGACGGTCTACAGGAAAATGACATCATCGTGGTGGAAGGCACCCAACGTCTGCACCTCGGCGTGAGGGTGGAAGTGCTGCGCGAGTTGTCCGCCGATGAGACGCGCCCATGACCTTGTCCGAACTGTCGGTCAGACGACCGGTATTTGCCATGGTGCTGAGCCTGTTGCTGGTGATCCTTGGGCTGATCGCCCTGTCCCGGCTACCAGTGCGCGAATATCCGGACATTGATCCGCCCATAGTGTCGATAGAGACGAACTATCGCGGCGCCTCGGCCCAGGTAGTTGAGACCAAGATTACGCAGATCATCGAGGACCGGGTCGCCGGTCTGGAAGGCGTTCTCAAGCTCACCTCTTCCAGCCAGGACGAGAGGTCAAGTATTAACGTCGAATTCAATCTGGCGCGCGATATTGACGGCGCCGCCAACGATATTCGGGACCGGGTCTCCCGTGTGCTGGACGACCTGCCGGAGGAAGCAGACACTCCCGAGATCGCCAAGGTGGACAGCAACACTCGGGCCATCATGTACATCAACCTTACCAGCGACGGCATGTCCAACCTGGAGCTTACCGACTATGCGGAGCGGGTCCTGATTGACAGGTTTTCCTCGGTCCAGGGAGTAGCCAGGGTGAACCTGTCGGGAGCCAGGCGCTACGCCATGAGAATCTGGATGAACCGGCGCGCGCTGGCCGGGCGTGGCCTGACGGTGGCCGACGTAGAAGCCGCCTTGCGCCGGGAAAACGTGGAACTGCCTGCCGGCCGACTTGAATCGGAGCAACTGGAATTTACTCTGCGCACCGAAACCGGGCTGACCGACGAGTCAGGCTTCAGGCAACTGGTTATAGGGCGTGGCATTGATGGCATCCTGGTGCGACTGGGAGATGTGGCCGAGGTACGCAGAGCGGCCGAAAACGACCGCAGCGTCGCCAGGGGTAATGGCATTCCGGCGATCAGCCTGGCCATTGAACAGCTTTCCCGGGCGAACACCGTGGAAGTGGCCGCCAATGTGCGCAAGGCCATAGAGGAAGTCAGGCCTTCCTTACCTCCCTCTGTGCGCCTCGAGGTAAATTACGATCGCTCGCTATTCATTGATGCGTCCATGAAGGAGGTGTACAAGGCACTGGCCTTTGCCCTGGCCCTGGTGCTTATCGTGATTTACCTGTTTCTGGGCAGTCTGAGGGCAACCCTTATTCCGGCCTTGACGGTACCGGTTTCCATTATCGCCACGTTCATGGTGATGCTGGTTATGGGCTACTCGGTAAACGTGCTGATCCTGCTCGGTATGGTGCTGGCCATCGGCCTGGTGGTTGACGACGGCATCGTGGTCCTGGAGAACATCTATCGCCGAATAGAGGACGGTCAACCGCGCTTGCTGGCGGCCCTTGATGGCAGCAGAGAGATTACATTCGCCGTGATCGCCACCACCGCCGTGCTGGTCGCGGTATTCGTGCCCATTTCCTTTATTCAGGGCAACGTGGGGCGGCTGTTCGGTGAGTTCGGCATATCGCTGGCAGCAGCCGTGGCTATTTCCAGCCTGGTTGCACTGACTCTCACGCCCATGATGAGCTCCAAGATTCTCAAGGGGGACGCGGTGCGCAGCGGTCTTCCGCGCAAGGTCGATGAATTTTTCCAGCGGCTTTCCCAGCGTTACCAGGGCCTGCTGCGCCACAGCCTTGCGCACAACTGGGTGGTTTTGCTTTTCAGCCTGGTCACCTGCCTTGCGGCGGTAGGTTTGTTCAAGGCCCTGCCATCCGAGTACGCGCCCAAGGAAGACCGTGGCGTGTTTTTCGCATACATGCTCGCACCCGAGGGGGCGACCCTGGAATATACCGATCGTTACGCTCGGCAAATGGAGGCGGTCCTGATGGAGGAGGTCGAGGCCGGAAACATCATGCGCGTGCTGATCCGCCTGCCCGGCAGTTGGGGATCCAGCGGCGAGGTGAACTCCGCGAGAGCCATCATGCTGCTGGAGGACTGGTCCAAGCGGACCGAGAGCACGGAGCAAATTGCGGCCAGGGTGCGTACAAAGCTGGCCTCATTCCCCGGGGTTATCACCTCGGTGAATACACCCCAGGGACTGGGTGTGCGCGGAGGCGGGCAGTCCATACAAATGGTGCTGGGCGGAAGCGAGTACGAGGAAATCGCCGGCTGGCGCGACCAAATCATGGAGATGGCCTCGGCCAATCCCAACATCAAGGGGCTGGATTCGGACTATAACGAACGCAAGCCACAAATCCGGGTCGCGGTGGATCGCGACCGGTCCGCCACCCTGGGTGTATCCCTCCAGAACATTGGCCGCACCCTGGAAACCATGCTCGGCTCACGCATCGTGACCACTTACGTGGATAGAGGTCAGGAGTATCGCGTTATCCTGCAGGGACGTGAGCAAGATCGGGCCACCCCGACGGATCTCAGCAATCTGTATGTGCGTTCGGAAACCAGCGGCAGGCTGATTCCCCTGGCCAACCTGGTCACGCTGGAAGGCAGGGCCGGTCCGAGCGAACTCAATCGCTTCGAGCGCCTGCGCAGTATTACCGTTTCGGGCGATATCGAGGGAGACTACTCCCTGGGCCAGGCACTCAATGATATGGAGGCTATTGCGAGGCAAGTGCTTCCGCCTACCGCGCGCCTGAGTTGGGACGGAGAATCGCGGGAATTCAAGGAGGCGGGAAGCTCCCTGTACTGGACTTTCCTGATGGCCGCGGTGATTGTCTACCTGGTGCTGGCCGCCCAGTTCGAGAGTTTCAAGCACCCGTTCATTATCATGATGTCGGTGCCGCTAGCCCTGGCCGGCGCGCTCGGGGGGCTTTGGCTATTTGACCAGAGCATCAACGTATACAGCCAGATCGGGGTCATCCTGCTGATCGGGCTGGCGGCCAAGAATGGCGTGCTCATTGTCGAATTTACCAACCAGTTGCGAGATGCGGGCGAGGAATTCCGCGAGGCCATCGTCAAGGCGGCCGCGATTCGCCTGAGGCCGGTGCTGATGACCAGCACCTGCACCATCATTGGGGCGCTACCACTGGTGATGTCTGGCGGCGCGGGCGCAGAAAGCCGGATTCCCATTGGCATTGTGGTCATGTTCGGCGTGACGACCTCGACTCTGCTCACGCTGTTCGTCGTGCCGGCCTTTTACCTGCTGATGGCCAAAAACACCAAGTCGCCAGAACATGTCAGTCGACTGATCAATCGCCTGCGTAAACCCGTGAATGGCGAAACTGAAAGGGTCGCCCCATAGGACGACCCTTTCAGTTCACGCAACTGTATACATCTACGCAGAAAAGTACTTTTCCAGGTACTGCTTAAAGCTCAAGTTATCCTTGCGTTCGATATCCCGTTGCCGTGCCACTGAGGCGCTGGCCTCGGACACGAACTGGCTTACCCGGCCCGGATCGCACCGTTGCAGGCCATGAAAATAGTCCCTGTGCTGCCTGGCCCAGCGGGAACCGAATTGCAGGAAGGACTCACCCTGCTCCAGCATTTCCCTCAGTACTCTGGCGGAAGGGGTCATGTCGGGGTCCTGCACTCTGGCTCGCTGCGCCTCCAGCGCGGGCATATAGAGGGGCTTGTCAAAACCCTGGTCCAACAATTTACAGACGCTGGATATGCCCTCAAGCAGCTCGCTGGCCCAGGCCTGCAGCGCTATATTCTCTCCGCCACGAATCAACTCAAGACCAGGTTGCCTGCCTCTCTCGGCCACTCTTCCCTGGTTGATTCCCAGCTCAGCGTACTCATCATCTTCAATCGGTGGGCTTTCATGCAGCAGGCAGTACAGCAACATGGCCTCGAGAAACCGCATTTGGGTTTCACTCACCCCCGCAGGGTCAAACACATTCAGGTCCAGGGCGCGCACTTCAACATACTGCACACCGCCCTTGGCCAGTGCGCAGCCGGGTCGCTGACCAGACTCAATCACTCGCTTCGGCCGAATGAGACTGTAGTACTCGTTTTCTATCTGCAGCAGATTGGCATTTAATTGACGGTATTCGCCGTCAACCTCCACGCCTATACGCTGGTAATCCGCATAGGGCGTACTGACCGCTTTATCCAGGTCACGCAGGTATTCGGACAGCGAATTCACCGAGACTCGCAATGAGGACTGCGTCTGATTGTGGTAACCAAGATCGCTCATTCGCAGTGACGTGGCGTGGGGATGAAAACGGGTATCCGCATCAAACACCTCGAGATTTGAATCCATCCCACGCAAGAATGATTTACACAATGCCGGCGAGGCGCCAAACAAATACAGCACCAGCCACCCAAAACGGTGAAAATTCCGGATCAGGCCCATGTAGTGTTGATCACGAAATTCCCTGGCCTGCAATTCACTTCCCAGCAATTCCTGATAACTTTCCCAAAAGTCGTCAGAGAATGAGAAATTGAAGTGCACCCCGGCTATCACCTGCATGGTGCGTCCGTAGCGATGCCCAAGCCCCCTGCGATAGACGTGCTTCATCTGCCCAATGTTGGAACTTCCGTAATAGGCAATAGGAACGTTCTCGTCGCCGTCCACCGCGCACGGCATGCTTGCCGGCCACAGCATTTCATCGCCAAGGTTGTCATATACAAATTGATGAATGTCGCAAAGGAATTGCCGGGTGGCGGCGCTGTCCTCCAGCGCCGGCGTCACCAGTTCCATCAATGCCTCTGAATAGTCCGTCGTGATAAAGCGATTGGTCAAGGCGGCGCCCAGCGAATGGGGATGGGGAGTCTGGGCCAGCCCGGCTTCCATATTGACGCGCAGCGATTCCTTCTCCAGGCCCTTGCGCGACCCCTGCCATATATCGGGTCG
>JAPHSC010000418.1 GCA_026193125.1 Gammaproteobacteria bacterium | reverse complement strand
GTTTCCATCGATGAGCGTGACGGCGATACTTCCACCCTGAGCTTCCAGGTACAGGTGAAAAATCGCGCCCACCTTGCCATGGTGTTACGCGGTATCAGGTCAATGCCAGATGTTTACCGGGTAGCCAGAAGGACCGCCTGAAGCTGCCCATTCAACCCCCCGGGATGCAACATGAAAAAAGCCATTCATACAGATAACGCGCCAGCCGCGATCGGACCCTACTCTCAAGCCGTACAGGCGGGCGGGCTGGTGTTCCTGTCGGGGCAAATTCCCCTCGTCCCCGCCAGCATGGAAATGGTCAAGGGCGATTTTGAAGCCAGCGCTCACCAGGTGTTCAAAAACCTGCAGGCCGTAGCCAGGGCCGCCGGTGGCGAACTGGACGATATGGTAAGACTGACCGTCTACCTGACCGAAATGGAAAAGTTCCCCAGGGTAAATGCCGTGATGGCGGAATATTTTTCCAAGCCCTACCCGGCGCGCGCGGCGATCGGTGTGCGCGAATTACCCAAGGGCGCCGAGGTCGAGGTCGATGCGATCATGATGCTGCCCACGGGAGGTTAAGCCCTCGGGACGCGGAGGACCAGGTGCCAGGAAAGGATAGCGGCGTATACGGCGACCCGATGCTGGCGCCCATAACGGCGCTTCGAGGCGTGGGTCCGTCACTGGCCCAACGTCTGCATAAACTGGGGCTGGAACGGGTGCAGGACTTGCTGTTCCTGCTGCCGCTGCGCTACGAGGACCGCACCCGGATCACACCGCTGGGTGAGTTGCGGGCGGGAGACCGTGCACTGATCCAGGCCGAGGTGCAGCTGTGCGAGGTCGCCTATCGGCGTCGGCGCTCACTGTTGTGCTCGCTGCACGACGGCACCGGCTGGCTGACCCTGCGTATGTTCTATTTCAGTCGCAGCCAGCAGGCCGCACTCAAGCCGGGAGCCCTGATCCGGGCGTTTGGCGAGGTACGCCGTGGACCCACCGCCCTGGAAATGATCCACCCGGAATACCAGTTGCTGCAGGGCGAGGATTCAGCTCCGCCCCAGGACACGTTGACGCCGGTATACCCGGCTACCGAAGGGCTGCAGCAAGGTCGCTTGCGCGCGCTGGTGGCGCAGGCATTGGCCAGGCTGGAGGCCGGCGGTCTGGCGGACCTGCTGCCGGCACAGAAGTTGGCGGGCCGAAGCCAGCCCACCCTGGTACAGGCTTTGCACTACCTGCACAAACCACCGCCGAATGCTCGACTGGATCAACTGGCCGCCGGCGCGCACCCCTGCCAGCAACGCCTGGCGTTCGAGGAACTGGTCGCCCATCAACTCAGCCTGAGAAAGCTTCGCGAACGGGTACGCCAGGGCAAAGCACCCGTGATCAGGCCCGATCCGGCCTTGAGCGCTTCTTACCTGTCCTCGCTGCCGTTCACGCTGACCCGTGCACAGGACCGGGTAATCGGGGAAATCCTTGCCGACCTTGCCAGGGGCGAGCCGATGATGCGCCTGGTACAGGGCGACGTGGGCTGTGGCAAGACCGTGGTCGCCACGGCGGCCGCCCTGGCCGCGCTGGGTTCTGACTACCAGGCGGCGCTGATGGCGCCCACCGAGTTGCTGGCAGAACAACACCTGGCTACGTTGCGGGGATGGCTGCAGCCGCTGGGCGTGGAGGTCGGCTGGCTGTCGGGCCGCAGCCGGGGGAAAGAGCGCACCCAGACCCTGGCCCGGCTGGCCAGCGCGGAGTGCAAACTGGTGGTAGGGACACATGCCCTGTTCCAGGACGATGTGAGCTTTGCCCGCCTGGGCCTGGCCATCATCGATGAGCAGCACCGATTCGGAGTACACCAGCGCCTGGCCCTCAAACAGAAAGGCGAACGCAAGGAACTGCAGCCACACCAGTTGATCATGTCGGCCACGCCGATACCGCGAACGCTGGCCATGACCGCCTATGCTGACCTGGATTGCTCGTACATTGATGAACGCCCACCGGGGCGCAAGCCGGTGACCACGGTAGCGATACCCGAGAGCCGCCGCGAGGACATCGTGGCGCGGGTCCAGCGCGCATGCAGCGAGGGGCGCCAGGCCTACTGGGTCTGTCCCCTGATTGACGTGTCGGAAAACCTCGAGGCCCAGGCGGCGGAGGAAACTGCAGCACTACTGGCGGCGGCCCTGCAGGGGCTCAGGGTTGGGCTGGTGCACGGGCGCATGAAGCCTGCAGAAAAAGAAAAAGTCATGGGTGAATTCAGTCGGGGAGAGGTGGACGTACTGGTCGCCACCACGGTCATTGAGGTCGGTGTCGATGTGGCCAACGCCAGCCTGATGATCGTTGAGAATGCGGAACGCATGGGTCTTGCCCAGCTGCACCAGTTACGCGGACGGGTCGGGCGCGGCTCGGAACAAAGTTCCTGTGTCTTGATGTACAAGTCACCGCTGGGAGAGACCGCTCGCGCGCGGCTGGAAGTATTGCGCAGCACGGACGATGGTTTCGTGGTGGCCCAGAGGGATCTGGAACTGCGGGGTCCGGGCGAAGTCCTGGGAACCCGGCAAACCGGCTTGATGCAGTTGCGGGTGGCCGACCTGCTGCGGGATGCAGGAATGTTGCCGCAAGTCCAGGCGGTGGCGGAAAAACTGTACCAGGAACACGGGCAACATACCGATGCCCTGATCAGACGCTGGATCGGCCAGGCGGATCAGTATGGCGAAGTGTAGCTTGCATCGCGGCGACCTTGGTTTACCCTATGGCACCGGGCATCAGCAACTGCCCAGACACAGAACGCCAGGACATGACCGTGAGTAACCCACAGATCCGGAGTACGCCTGCAGGTGGGACATCCTGGCTGGACGCGGAACAGCTTGCACAATTGAACCCGGGCCCCGGGGTGATGGAGTGGCTGACCTTTGAGGGTCTGCTGACGCCGCGCTTGCGCAAGAACAACACGCTGCCCGTCAGTCTGGAGGTATTGCGCGAGGAGCCCGTGGGAAATACTGGCAAGGACACCGACTGGCTGCGCGAGGTGGCCTTGTCCGCAGGTGATGAGCGCCTGGTCTACGCGCTCAGCTGGTTCCCGGCGGAGGTCGTCACACTGCATCCCTGGCTGCAAACCCTGGCGGAGAAGCCGCTGGGGGACGCGTTGTCGGCCTTGCCCGATGTCTCAAGAAGCAAATTCGAATTCATGGCCATTCAGCCCGGCCAGCCGCGCTACGAGCGCGCCGTGCAGGGCTGTAGTTTGCCTCCGCCGATCCTGTGGGCGCGTCGTTCCCGGTTTCACCTGCAAGGTGGAAGCGTGCTGGTAGAGGAGATTTTTCTACCCGGCGTATTCCGGAGCAGGGCGTGAACCAGAAGCACTCGCAACCGGCATCGCGGGCTTCACGCCTGGCGGCACAACTTCGCCAATACGGTCTGTTGATGCGCCTGGACCGCCCCATCGGGACAATGTTGCTGCTTTGGCCAACCTTGTGGGCCTTGTGGATCGCCGGTAATGGCAGGCCCGACCCGCAGGTGTTCCTGGTGTTTGTCCTGGGTGTGTTCCTGCTGCGCTCCGCGGGCTGCGTCATCAACGACCTGGCCGACAGGAATTTTGATCAACATGTCGCGCGTACTCGGCAACGACCGCTGGCAGCCGGCAAAGTCAGTTACTTCGAAGCGTTGTTCCTGTTCTTCGGCCTGATGCTGATTGCCTTTGGGCTGGTGTTGAGCATGAACCGCCTGACCATCTACATGGCTGTTGGCGGTGCCGCCCTGGCTTCGATCTACCCCTTCGCCAAGCGCATCACCCACCTGCCGCAACTGGTGCTGGGCGCAGCTTTTGGCTGGGGCGTACCCATGGCCTTTGCCGCCCAGACCGGTGCAATCCCGCAGCTGGCCTGGCTTATCTTCCTGGTGGTCGTGGTGTGGGCCACTATTTACGACACCATGTATGCGATGGTCGACCGGGAAGATGACCTGGCCATCGGTCTGAAATCCACCGCAATCCTGTTTGGCGGGGCGGACGTATTTATCATCAGCATTCTGCAGCTGGCGCTGGTGGCCGGCCTGGTGATGATGGGAACCATGGCCGGACTTGGACCCTGGTACCTGCTGGGCGTGGCTGCCGCCGCGGCGTCTTCTGTGCACCAGTGGCACTTGATACGCAAGCGCAATCCCGACGATTGCTTCCGCGCCTTCCTCAACAATAACCTGCTCGGTGCCTGGGTCTTCGCCGGCATCCTGCTGCACTTTACGTTCACACCTTACGGGCCTGTTTGAAACACAAGCCCTAGAGGCCGCCGCCCGCCCGCGCGACCGCCCATAGCTCCACACGTTGGACTCCGCCCTGCTTGAGTACTGTCGCGGCCGCATGCGCCGTGGCTCCGGTGGTAACCACGTCATCCAGCAGCAACACCGTGGGCGGCAACGCAGTCATCCGTCTGCGCAGCCGATAAGCCCCGCGCACATTCCTGCGCCGCTGCAGGGCGTCCAGGCTGCTCTGGGGCGGGTCATCGCGCCAGCGTTCCAGGTGACCTTCGAGCACCGGCAGCTCCAGGTCTCTTCCCAGGTGCCGGGCCAGCTCGCTGCACTGGTTAAAGCTCCTGGAGCGCTGTCGCCGAGGGTGCAGGGGCATGGGCAGGATCGCCTGCGGCCGTGGCAGGTAGCCGCAGTCCGGGCCCGGTAAAAGCAAGGTTGCCAACACCCTGCCCGCCACCAGGTCGCCCTTGAATTTCAGTGCCTGGATCAAGCGGTCTACCGGGAAGCGATAATCCATCGGGGTCCACACCAGGTCATAAGGAAGCCGGCGGTTCAGACAGGCGCCACAAGCGGGCGCCGTTTGCGGCAGGCGGCGACCGCAGCGCAGACATGCGCCGCGTGGACCCGGTAATTGCTCACGACAGGTTTCGCACAACAGGCCGGCGGCGCGTCCCCGGCACAGATAACAGCGTGCCGGCCCCTGCAGCCAGCGAAACAGTTCGTCCAGCGCCATTCAGCCTCCCTGCAAGTTGCCCGCCGGAATCGAGCATGGTCGGGTTCAGGTCGAAAAAACAGCTGAAAATCCGGGAAAATGCGTCGAAATTCGCCCATTCCCGCGAACCTGTGATAAACAGGTTTTAGCGCATTTTCAGCATTTTCAAGATTTACGCTACTCATTCGCGGAAGATAGACGCCTGTTTAAGGAAGTTGGCAACACCATACCAATTTAAGCTGGCTGCGCTGCTAATTCCTCATATTGAGGGCGGAACATGAGCACCCTGATAGTAGAATCGGCTTCCCATGACAGAACAGCCCCACAAGCGCTTTGACATCGATCGCCGGCAGCTTCGCCGCAACCGGGACCTTGCCGCGTCGTCCTATGACGGGGCGGCGATATTGCAGCGGGAAGTATGCACACGCCTGCTCGAGCGCCTGGACCTGGTCAGGTTGAATCCGGACAGGGTTCTGGATGCGGGCTGCAGCACGGGCCAGGCCGCAGCCAGCCTCGCCAGGCGCTATCGACGCGCCAGTATCAGTGCGCTCGATATATCCACGGCCATGCTTTCCCGGGCCAGGTCCAGGCAGGGATGGTTGCGAAAATTCCGGCGGATATGCGGAAATCTGACCGCCCTGCCCCTGGCCGGCAATTCCCATGACCTTGTCGTGTCCAGCCTGGCCCTGCACTGGTGCGAAGACCTCGACCAGGTTTTCGCAGAGTTCGCCAGGGTCCTGCGGCCCGGTGGACTGCTGAGCTTCGCCACCTTTGGACCGGATACGCTGAAGGAGCTGCGCCAGGCCTGGAGTGCGGCGGATCAGCACAATCATGTGAACCTGTTCGTCGATATGCACGATGTTGGCGACGCCCTGGTCCGCGCGGGTTTCGCCGACCCGGTGCTGGATGTCGAGCACATCACCGTCCACTACGGTGATTTGCCGGCACTGGTCGCAGACCTGAGGAATACCGGGGAGAGCAATGTTACCGCCGGACGCTCGCGGGGACTCACCGGCCTGGCCCGCCACAAGGCCCTGACCGCAGCCTACGAGGCGATGCGAGGCCCGGGCGGATTGCCCGCAACCTACGAGGTGGTGTACGGCCACGCATGGGCCCGCGCTCCAGTCCAGCGCACCACCCCCGCGGGCGAAACCCGGGTCCCGCTGACCAGCCTCGGGGGTCGCAGACAGTCTCCGTGACCCGGCAATCGATGGTGTGGACCGGGGTCTGCGGCGGGCAGACGAAGCCCGAACGTCCAGGCCCGGAAAATCCTTTATAAAATTCAACATCCTAGGGCCGGGCGGCAGAGTACAAACCAAATTGCACCGATAATCGCCATCTAGTACCATTGCGCCGGTCGTCGATGAGTGGCGGGGGACTTCGTACCCGGGTGGAATATAGCCCCGGACGAAGGATGAGTGTGAAGCTGACGGTTTATACGCAAAATCCGCCAGGCGGCTCACTATCCCGAAACGGGTAGCGCCGCTTGTCAATGAGTATGCAGAATACATCGGGGAAAGGAGGGGCCGTGGCTGTCGGCAATGCGTTCGTGTAGTGAGCGCGGCGTGGCACTGTAGTCGCCAATCCCTTGCATTAACCAATAGCCAGGGCAGCAAAACTGCCGTCAACTGGCCGTTGGAAGACCAGGAGTGCTGGTCGTCTGGCAATGATGATTGAATACCGTTGAGGTCCCTGGCTGTCGCGATGAACAGCGGAAAACCCCGGATGGTCCGGGGAAATTTGCTGTTTTGTCAGCCCTTTGTTGGTATATCTACCTGGGTATATGCACACGGGCCCATGGATTTGGATTCGCAAAACACAGGAGTTGGGTTTGATGTCCCGCACCATCTTTAACCGGCTGCACGGCGCAGCGCTGGCAATATTCGCAAGCGCGTTCGCGCCCGCCGCCCTGGCCGACTGGACGCTGAATATGCCGGTCGGCGTAACGGAAATCAGCAAGGAAGTCTACGGATTGCATATGCTGATCCTGGGCGTCTGTATCGCCATCGCCATCGTGGTATTCGGCGTAATGATTGTGTCCATCTTTCTTCACCGCAAGTCTCGCGGCGTGGTTCCGGCACAGTTTCATCACAGCACCAAGGCCGAGATTGCCTGGACCATCATTCCCATCCTGATTCTGATCGCCATGGCGGTGCCCGCTGCCAAGGGCCTGATCCGGGCCGAGGACACGCGTAACGCGGACATGACCGTCAAGGTCACCGGTATGCAGTGGCGCTGGCGCTATGACTACCTGGACCACGATATCGGTTTCTACAGCACCCTGGATCGTGCAAGCAACAGCGCACGCAGGGTCAATTCGGGCACCGACCCCTTCACCGTCGAAAACTACCTGCTGGAAGTGGATAACGCCCTGGTGGTTCCGGTGGGCGCCAAGGTCAGGCTCCTGCTGACCGCCTCTGACGTGCTGCACTCGTGGTGGGTGCCTGCATTCGCGGTCAAGAAGGACGCCATCCCCGGTTACGTAAACGAGGCCTGGTTCAAGGCTGATGTCCCGGGTATTTACCGCGGACAGTGCGCCGAACTGTGTGGTCGCGACCATGGGTTTATGCCGGTGGTCGTGCACGTCCTGGAGCGCACTGAATTCGACGCCTGGCTGGCAGAGCAAACCGCCAAGGCCGTGGCCTCCCCCGATAACGTTACAGCTACGCGCAAGCTTTAAGCGGAGACGACAGTAATGAGTCAAGTTGACACCCACAGCCAGCATGATCAGCACGACGATCACCACGATCATGGGCCTGAAAAGGGCTTCAGACGCTGGTTGTTTGCGACCAATCACAAAGACATCGGGACGATGTACCTGATTTTCTCGCTGGTCATGTTCATGACCGGCGGCGCCATGGCCATGGTTATTCGGGCCGAGCTGTTCCAGCCCGGTCTGCAATTGGTAGAGCCCGGCTTTTTCAACCAGATGACCACCATGCACGCCTTGATCATGGTGTTCGGCGCGGTCATGCCAGCCACCGTCGGCCTGGCCAACTGGATGATCCCGATCATGATCGGCGCGCCGGACATGGCCCTGCCACGCATGAATAACTGGAGCTTCTGGATACTGCCGTTTGCCTTCAGCATGCTGCTGTCTACCCTGTTCATGCCGGGCGGCGCACCCGCGGGTGGCTGGACCATGTATCCGCCGCTGATTCAGCAGACCGGTGCGGCGCTGCCATTCCTGGTCTTTGCCGTACACATGATGGGCATCTCCTCGATCATGGGC
>JAPHSC010000358.1 GCA_026193125.1 Gammaproteobacteria bacterium | reverse complement strand
TTTGTATTCTCGACCTTGATCACTTCAAACTGATTAACGATCGATTTGGCCACCTGGCCGGCGACCGGGTTCTCACCGCATTCGCGGAAAGGGCCCGTTCGGAGATTCGCAATCTTGATTTGATGGGCCGCAAGGACAACGGCACCTGGTTTGGTCGCTACGGTGGCGAGGAATTTATCGTGCTGCTGCCGAACACCTCGCTCCTCGGTGCGCGTAACTGCGCAGAGCGCATTCGACACGTAACCGCGAGTACGGCGTTCGAGGACGTATTGCACGTGACCGTATCCGGAGGCGTTACCCAGTACCGCATCGGTGAGGACGTGGAAGACACCCTGCGCAGGGCTGACCAGGCGCTTTACAACGCGAAGCATGGTGGCCGCAACCGCGTGGACAGTGCCGGTGATCTGGGTAGTACGCATGTCCCATCAGACTTCGGCAGCCAGGTGGTTATTGGACTGTTCGGCAAGGGCAAGAGCCCGGTTACGGGCTGAGCCGGAAAGCCGGCGCGAACCCACCGATTTTAGCAGCCCGCCGCTACGCTGATTCAGGATGGTCGCTCAATACGACAGCCCACAAGATCCTGCTGCGCGAATTCTACTAGTCGGTGATCACGCAGCCAGCCGTAACACGAGCAGCCGGATTCTCTTTGGCACACGCCACCGGCACCTGCCCTGGTGCCAAAATTCCCGCGTACAGCCAAGGTGCTGCCAGGTGGGGCTTAACAGCGTGCCAGCGAGCCTGCGGTTGGGCGCGCAAGCGATTTACTTGTGCAAAACTGCCGGTACGGCTGACTTCTGATCGATAACATCCGGCAGGCGGTACCATTGATTCTCGTAGGCCAGGTCGGACCAGTTCGCATAGTCGAGGGCTTTTTGCAGCAGGGAGGCGGTGGGTTCACTTTCAGCCCCGTACGCTCCGTCTTTGTAGATAAATTGCCTGGGCGCAATGTTCCGCTGCAGCACCACCACCTGCTCGTTCTCCATGTATGCCTGGCTTGAGTAGTACTGCATCATGGCTCTGCCCGGTTCGGCGGCCAGCTCCGGACGGGTCAGGTCACGCCCGACCATGGGATGCTCTGCGCTCATGCCGATCAGCGACAATAAGGTAGGCCCAAGATCTATCTGGCTGGCAATCTGGGTATGCCTTCCAGGCGCGATACTCCCGCCCAGGATGAGCCCCGGAATTCGAAAGCGCTCAATGGGCACCAGGCTGGCCCCATAGACCCGTGAATTGTGATCCGCCACCACCATAAATACCGTGTGTTCCCAGTACCTGGACTGCCTGGCCTTCTTGAAAAATTCACCCAGCGCGTAGTCAGCATATTTGACCGCATTGTTGACGGTATTGGGTTCCGGATCGTAGAGCTCAATCCGGCCGTCCGGATATTCATAGGGCGAATGATTGCTCGCGGAGAAGACCAGGCTGAAGAATGGCCCCTCGGCCGCCTCGAATTGTTCGTGCGCACGCTGAAACAGGTCTTCATCCGACACGCCCCAGGAACCCAGAAAGACCGGGGTAAGGTAGTCCTTCTGGTCAATCACATGGTCAAATCCGTTGCCAACAAAGAAGCGGCGCATGTTGTCGAAATCGCCCTCCCCGCCATAAATAAAGCTGGTGGCGTAGCCGTGCTCCTTAAGCAGGGACGCGAGGGTAAAAAACCCGCGTTGAGCCTTTGACAGCTTGACCACGCTCTCATTAGCCGAGGGCGTGAATCCTGTTACTACCGCCTCTATCCCGCGAATCGAGCGGGTGCCGGTGGCGTACAGGTGTTCAAACCACAGGCCTTGCGCAGCCAGTTCATCCAGGTTCGGGGTCAGCGGCAACCCACCAAGCGAACCGACAAATTCCGCTCCCAGGCTCTCTTCCAGGATGATGACCAGGTTGAGCGGTTCGTCGGGATGCGTGGTCGCCAGCTGTTGGTGCAGAGTAGGAATATCATTGTTGGTGAAGTCGGAGATCGGCAGGAGCATTGCAGCACGCATGCCCGCAACGTCGGCGGCGGCGGCAACACGGGTATAGGGAAAACTGTTCTCTGATTCGCGCAAACGTTCATAGGCTGCGTAAAGCAGGCTGTAACTTGAATTCAGGGACAGCGAATTAACCATCGGGTCATTTGATCGCGCGACCGTGCTCGGGCTCACCGGTCGGTGCGCCGTCGTGGAACGCACCATTGCCAGGCACAGCACAAGCAACAAGGGGGTCGCAAGCAGGGCCGCGGTAAAGCCCGGGCTACGCGCAAGGAGCAACGGTCTGCGCAGCCGCGCCCGCATCCACAACATGCTGGCAGGCACCGCGGCGAAGCCAATGATCAGTTGCAGCGGATATGCCTTCCACAGCATGGAAAGCACCTCTTTCGGGTAGATCAGGTATTTGAAAAACAGCGCATTCGGGCGCACGTCATACTGGGTCACAAACGAGGGCGTGGAAATCTCCATGAACACCAGCAGGGTAAAACAAGCCGGCAAATACCAGCTCAACATGCCCTTCCACGCATGCCAGCCGAACTTTCCCAATCCCGACAGGGGAAAGCAGAGAGCGGGAATAATAAACAGCAAACCACAAGTGACCAGGTCAAAGCGCAGGCCCTGCAAGAGCACGTTCTGCAGCATCTGCGCGTCGGCTACCCGCTCCCATTGCCAGGTGGCCAGCGCCAGGCGCGACAGTAACAAAATAGTCAACGCTGAAAGTAAAAAGCTCAGCAGCGGCCGTAAGGCCGAGAACAGTTGAGCGAGCTTGGTGATGAAAATCTTGTGCATTGTGAGATTTACCGCGGCATTGCCAAACGGGATTGCCAGTAGGGGCAGCTTACCGAGTGGGTGCGATTTAGTGATTTTGGAAAATAGTCCGTTGGCCCGTTACTTGCCAATACAAAAGCTGGAAAAGATTCTTCCTAACAGATCGTCACTGCTGAACTCGCCGGTGATCTCGCCCAGGGACTGTTGCGCCAAACGCAACTCTTCGGCCATGAGCTCTCCGGCGCGCTGTTGTTCCAGCTGGCGACAGCCTTCGTCAAAGTGCCTGCGCGCTCGCCGCAGGGCGTCCAGGTGACGACGTCGTGCCGAAAGCGTGCCAGCATCTTCCGAACGGTACCCCATACAGGCTTTCAAATGGTCCCTTAGCAAGTCCAGGCCTGCGCCAGTCAGTGCCGAGAGCGACACCTCCGTATAGCGGCCCGGCCTGACACCGGGCGATTCGTTGCCCAGGTCGATCTTGTTGCGAACAATCGTGACGGGAATATTTTCCTGTATCTCTTGCAGCAATTCACGATCCGGTGGCGCGCCGCCCGGTGAAGCGTCGGTAACCAATAATACGTGATCAGCCTTGCCCGCCTCGTGTCGCGCCCTGCGTATACCCTCGGCCTCAATAAGGCCAGCATCGTCTCGCAGACCGGCGGTATCAATGATATGCAAGGGTAAGCCGTCTATGTGTATACGCTCCCTCAACACGTCACGGGTGGTGCCCGGCAACTCGGTAACAATGGCTGCCTCGTAGCCGGCCAGGCGATTTAGCAGACTCGATTTCCCGGCGTTTGGTCGACCCAGAATAACCACCGTCATGCCTTCCTGCAGCAGACAGCCCTGACGCGCATCTTGCTCCAGCGCATCAAACTCTGCGAGCAACGCCTTTATACGCCTGGCAACTTCCTGGTCCGAGAGAAAGTCGATTTCCTCCTCCGGGAAATCAATGGCCGCCTCTACATACATTCGACATTGGACCAGTGCCTCAACCAGGGAATGAACTCGACGGGAAAATTCCCCCTCCAGCGACCGCAATGCCGCCCTGGCTGCTTGCTCCGACCCGCTGTCTATCAAATCAGCTATGGCTTCTGCCTGGGCGAGGTCCAGCTTGTCGTTGAGAAACGCGCGCCGCGAAAATTCGCCTGGCTCTGCCATGCGCGCACCCAGCTCCAGCACGCGTGCCAACAACATGTCCTGCACTACTGGTCCGCCGTGACCGTGCAGTTCCAGAACGTGTTCGCCGGTAAAGGAATGGGGGGCCGGAAAATACAGCGCCAGCCCGTCATCCAGGGACTGGCCATCGGCATCGACAAAGCGCGCAAATGCCGCCATACGAGCTCGTAGCGAGCGACCCAGCAAGGCCAGCATAATTTCCGGCACACCGGTGCCGGATACTCGAATGATCGCCACGCCACCACGACCCGGTGGCGTGGCGATTGCGGCAATAGTGTCGGTGTGGGAAACGCTCATCGGCAAGTTCGCCAGATGCTTGTTTCATTCACCGTGGTGACACAGCTGTAGGTCATTCACTGGGCGGGCACTAGTGCTCCCGCGCGACCACCTTGTTGATACGCCACTGCTGGGCGATGGACAGCAGGTTATTTACGAACCAGTACAAGACCAGGCCGGACGGGAAAAAGGCGAAGAACACCGTGAACACGATGGGCATCGCCATCATGACCTTTGCCTGGATGGGATCGGGCGGCGTGGGGTTGAGCTTCTGCTGAAAAAACATGGTAATGCCCATCAGCAGGGGCAGAACAAAATAAGGGTCTTTTGAAGACAGGTCATTCAACCACAGTGCGAAGGGCGCCTGGCGCATCTCGACGCTTTCGATCAGCACCCAATACAGCGCAATAAACACCGGCATTTGCACCACGATGGGTAGACACCCGGCGGCGGGATTCACCTTCTCCTTGCGATACAGTTCCATCATGGCGGCGCTCAGGCCCTGGCGATCATCCTTGTAACGCTCCTGCAGGTGCTTTACCCGCGGTTGCATGTTGCGCATCTTGGCCATGGATCGGCCACTGGTTTCCTGCAGTTTGTAAAACACCAGCTTGATCATCATGGTCAACAAAATGATGGACCAGCCCCAGTTGCCGACGAAAGAATAGATTTTGCGCAGGAGCCAGAACAGCGGCTGGGATATCACCGTCAACCAGCCATAGTCGACAGTGAGCTTTAAACCTGGCGCGGTAGCCTCCAACTGGTCTTGCAGCTTGGGGCCAGCGAACAGGAATTGCTGCGCGGAAATACTTTGTCCCGCGGGCAGGCTTTGCGCGCTACCAATGGCAGACTCCAGCACCTGGCCGTTACGATTCAGATTGACCCTGTAGGCATAACTGTCTCCCGGGTGCGGTATCGCAGCCACCAGGAAGTGATGCTGAATCGAGGCAATCCAGCCCCCGACGGCGGTCAGGCTGACCGGTTCCTCGCCCAGGTTCTCGGGCTTCAACTTCTGGTATTTTTCACCGTTGTACAGGACCGGCCCAATGAAGGAGTAACTGTCCACATCGGTCATACTGCGCTCACGCGTCACCGCCTCCCTGCGTAATTGCAGATAGGGTGCAACCGTAAGGTCCGCGCTGCCGCGGTTGGCCACTTCATAATCGAGACCTATGCGGTATTGCCCACGGCTGAACGTGTAGATCTTGGTAACCGTTAGTCCGTTTTCATCGGTCCAGGTAAACGGCACCTTCAGTTCTGTCTCACCATCGGCAAGCCGGTACTCGGTCTGCGCGCTGGAGTAGGTCGCCAGGTGCGTAGGCTCACTACCGGCGCCAGGTATTCTCAGGCCGGTCTGGTAGACGAAGGTATGACTGGCGGCCGGATCCAGCAGGCGCACCGGCACATTCGGTTGATTCTTTGCAACCGGGTAACGGCGCAACTCCAGCTGTTTGATATCGGCTCCAACCGTCGATATCAACAAGTCAAAAACATCGGTGACCACGTGTACATAGCGGCTGCCCGTTACCGGTTCTGCCGCTTCCACGGGCGCGGGCTGCGCGTCGTCGCTAACAACGCCAATGCTGGGTAAATCGCCTGCGTCGGCGGAAATTTCGAGCGCGCTGTTTGACTCTGGTCCAGGGACTTGTACCTGCTGACGGGTCTGCGGCGTGGCCGGAACAGGGGTGCGGTCAATAACCCAGGCCTGGTAGACAAAAAACCATACCAGGGCAACGGCGCCCCAGATAAATATGCGTTGGTTATCCATTCCGAACAGGTCCTCAGGTTTGGTCGTGCCGGTGCGGTACAGGATCCCAGCCGCCGGCGTTAAACGGGTGGCAGCGGCCGATTCGGCGTAATGCGAGCCAGCCACCGCGCAACACACCGTACTCCGTGATGGCGGTAACGGCATACTCGGAACAGGTGGGTGAGAAACGGCAACTCGGCCCCAGGAAAGGGCTGATCAGCCATTGATAGGCACGGATTAGCGCGATGAAGATTCGGCGCATTTTCCCAGGATCCTTCGCCAGTGTCCTTCAAGACTGTGACGCAGGCGGCTATTGTCTGCCACCCGTGCTCCAGTGCGACTCATGACCACCAAGTCTACGCCTGGTAGCCCGATCCGGGTCATGCGGAACGATTCCCGAATCACCCGCTTAATGCGGTTACGCTCGACTGCATTGCCGGACGCCTTCCGCGAAATAGCCATTCCCAGGCGCGCCTCGCCAGAAGTATTCCCCCGTGCCAGCACTGTAAACAGTGAGTCAGAAGAACGTGTACTGCCACGGAACACCCGGGAAAACTCGGCAGGCCTGGTCAGCCGGCAGCGACGCGGTAGGGTCTGGGAGGGGTTGATACTCGGACGGTCCGTTAGATCAATATCGCCGTTAATCTCAGGGGCATAGCCGCGCACGGCCCTTGGCGCGACGGCGGGCCAGGACCTGACGGCCGGCCTTGGTTGCCATGCGAGCACGGAAGCCGTGAGTGCGCGCGCGCTTGATTGTGCTGGGTTGATATGTCCGTTTCATGTCGCCTACCTGATCAGTAATTCCAAACCGTCGGCTGGGCTGTCCCGCGACGTGAACAGGCAATTTTATGTGCAGGGGACCCGCAGGTCAACAACTGTAAGCTTTGCGCCAATTGGTGCCCGCGCCGGGATGTGGATAACTCAGACCATGGATGTGGATAACTTGCGCCCGAATGGGTTATGCTCCCGCTCCTTTCCCCGTGTTATCCACAGCCGAACGAGAAGCGAAATACCTAGTGGGTGGATCTATCTGGAACCGCTGTATCAGCCAGCTTGAGCATGAATTGCCCGAGCAGCAACTTAGTACCTGGATTCGCCCCCTGCAGGCGGTTGAAGAAGATGGATTGCTGCGCCTTCTGGCGCCCAACCGCTTCGTTGTAAGCTGGATAGACCAGCATTTCCTGGCTCGAATCTCCACCCTGGTGGAAGAATATTCTGGCGAAAATCGCGTACAAGTGAAAATCGAGGTCGGCAGTCGCAGCAAAGTGGTCCCGCCACCCAATTTTTCCCTACCCGTTGCGCCGCGCAGGGAAGTTGCGCAGCTGCTTGGCAGCCGTCTTAACCCTGAATTTACTTTTGAGACTTTCGTCGAGGGCAAGAGCAACCAGTTGGCCCGCGCCGCGGCGATCCAGGTGGCCCAGAATCCCGGGCAAGCATACAACCCGCTGTTTTTTTACGGTGGTGTCGGTCTGGGCAAAACCCACTTGATGCACAGTGTGGGCAATATGATCAGGGCTCGCAATCCCGAGGCAAAGGTAGCCTATGTTCACTCGGAGCGCTTCGTCGGAGACATGGTACGAGCCTTGCAGCACAACACCATCAACGAATTCAAAATGGCCTACCGAAGCCTGGATGCGCTGCTAATCGATGATATTCAGTTTTTCGCCGGTAAAGAGCGTTCACAGGAGGAGTTTTTCCATACCTTCAACGCTCTGCTTGAGGGTCAACAGCAAGTGATCCTGACCTGCGACCGTTATCCAAAAGAGGTCAACGGTCTCGAGGAAAGACTCAAATCCAGATTTGGTTGGGGTCTGACCGTGTCCATTGAGCCGCCCGAACTGGAAACCAGCGTGGCAATCCTGATGAGCAAGGCCGAGTCGGCCGGGATGCGCCTGCCGGAAGAGGTTGCGTTTTTTATCGCCAAACGCATCAGGTCAAATGTCCGCGAACTGGAGGGGGCTTTGCGCAGGGTAAAAGCGAATGCCCAATTTACCGGCCGTCCAATTACCCTGGATTTTGCCAAGGAGGCCTTGAAAGACCTGCTTGCGCTGCAGGAAAAACTGGTCACCATCGAGAATATTCAAAAAACAGTGGCAGAATATTTCAAGATTCGTGTTGCCGATTTGCTTTCCAAGAGACGCAGCCGCTCAATTACCAGGCCGCGGCAAGTAGCGATGGCATTGTCGAAGGAATTGACTAATCATAGTCTTCCCGAGATAGGTGATGCGTTTGGCGGTCGGGATCACACGACGGTGATGCACGCATGCAAGAGGGTAAAGGAATTGCGTGGTCTGGAAAGCCGGATCGATGAAGACTATTTAAACCTGTTGAGAACCCTGACAGGATGATGTGGATAAGCTGTGGTGGAAAAAACGGGCCTTTTTTATACACATGCTGTACACAAGCGGCACCCGGGTTTAGAGCCTGCTTGTTAACCGGAAAAAGCTTTGTAACTTATTGATTTTATTATTAATAAATTAGTTCTCCACAAATATTTGGTGCACTAATAATAACAATAGATCTTATTCTTTAAGATATATAATTAAAGGTGAGAAGATGAAGTTCAGCGCGAACAGAGAAATTCTACTGGCACCCCTTCAGGCGGTAATCGGGGTTGTAGAACGCAGGCAAACCATGCCCATTCTGGCGAACATGTTATTGGTAGCACGCAAGGGCGTACTGTCGGTAACAGCCACCGACCTCGAGGTCGAATTGGTCGCCAGTACGGAAGTGGACATGGAGGAAGAAGGGGAAATTTCCCTGCCAGGACGGAAGTTCCTGGATATCTGCAAGGCGTTGCCCGAAGGGGCGAAGATAAATCTGTCAGTGTTGGCGGATAAGGCGACCATCCGTTCTGGAAAGAGCCGGTTTACCCTTTCCACGCTCCCGGCGACAGAGTTTCCCACCATCGAAGAAATGAATGTTCAGCAGAAGCTGAAGATTCCCCAGAATGCAATTCGCGGATTGCTCCAGAAGACGCATTTTTCGATGGCCCAGCAAGATGTTCGGTATTACCTTAATGGCTTGTTGCTGGAGGTGGATGGCAAGATTTTGCGGGCGGTTGCTACTGACGGCCATCGTCTGGCGCTGAGCGAAGCCGATTTTGACAGCGAGGAAAGCAGCAAGGGCTTGCAGGTGATCGTTCCACGCAAGGGTGTCCTGGAACTTCAGCGACTCCTGGGTTCAGATACCGATGTGCTGGTGAGTATCGGGTCTAACCACATTCGTGTTGAACTTGATGGTATTCGTTTCACGTCCAAGCTAATTGATGGCCGTTTCCCTGAATACGGCAGGGTAATTCCACAGGGCGCCAGCCAGGTGATGATCGCGGAGCGAGGCGCGCTGAGGGCGGCGATGCAGCGAACGGCTATATTGTCGAATGAAAAATACCGCGGTATTCGCCTGGAGTTGAAAGAAGGTCTTCTGACGATGCAGGCGCACAACCCTGAGCAGGAAGAAGCGGAAGAAGAAGTGGAAGTGAAATATGAGGGCGAGGAAATCGAGATTGGCTTCAACGTGAATTACCTGCTTGATGCGTTGGGTGCGGTAGAGGGTGATGAGGTCCAGATGACCCTGGGCGACTCCAACAGCAGTTGTGTGATTTCTGAGGCGGGCGGCGCGCGTAGCAAATACGTTGTAATGCCGATGCGCCTTTAAGAACCGCCCTGGGCGGCCAGGTAATTCATGGCGCTGAAGAGTGTTTCTATAGAGAATTTTCGGTGCCTGGAGTCTGTAGAGTTTCAGCCTGACGCTTCAAACAACATCGTTTTCGGGGAAAACGCCTCCGGCAAAACCAGTTTGCTGGAGGCGTTGTTCTTTGCGGGCAGGGGTCGCACCTTCAGGTCTGTTCCGCCAGACAGCTTGATCCGCGATGGCTGTCAGCACTTCCAGTTGGTCGCGACCGTGCAACGAAATGAGCGGCCGGTTGTGCTTGGGCTGAAGGTCGGCAAGGATTCCCGCGTGGTGCGTATTGCTGGCGAAACGGCCAAATCACTGGGGGAACTGGCCGAATATCTGCCGGTACAGGTGATCGACCCCGACGTGCATAAGTTGGTGGAGGACGGTCCCGGTGGGAGAAGACAGTTCCTTGATTTCGGTGTGTTCCACGTGGAACACAGCTTCCTGGAGACCTGGCGCCGCTACCAGCGGGCGCTGAAGCAACGCAACAAAGCCCTGAAAACAGAGCCCAGGGCCGCATCGGCATGGGATCATGAGCTTATCCAGGCTGGCGTTAGCCTGGATTCGATGCGTCATGCGTATGTGCAGGCACTGATTCCGGTAGCCAGTGATTGGGTGGAGTTTTTTCTGGAAGGCGAATTGGAGCTGAAATATCGATCCGGTTGGGCGGCGGATCGGAGCCTGGCGGAGGCGCTCGAGCACAGCCGCCAGCGCGACCGGGATTTTGGCGCCACACTGGTGGGTCCGCATCGGGCGGACCTGGAATTGAGGGTTCATACGCGTGTCGCCAAAGGCCGAGTTTCGCGCGGACAGCAAAAATTACTGGCCTCGGCCTTGTTGTTGGCCCAGGTCGAATTAATGGAAACCCATGCCGGCCCCGGGGTGTTGTTGCTGGATGATCCGGCCGCGGAGCTAGACACAGTGCATTTGGCCCGTCTTCTTAACCGCATTCAGAGCCTGGGATCCCAGAGATTTATTACCGGGTTACAGCGTAAAGATCTGGCCGAAATCACTACCGGAGCGGTGTTTCACGTGGAACAAGGCAAGCTCAGAAGAGTGCTATAATGCGTCGATTGTTCTAGGGGTATTCGGATGACTGAGTCAAAAACCTACGATTCGAAGAATATTAAGGTATTGAAAGGCCTTGACGCTGTGCGCAAGCGGCCCGGAATGTACATCGGGGACACAGATGATGGCACCGGCTTGCACCACATGGTGTTCGAGGTCGTGGACAACGCCATCGATGAAGCCCTGGCCGGCTATTGTAAAAGCGTGCAGGTCACCATTCACGCGGATGAATCCATCACCGTCAGTGACGATGGCCGTGGTATCCCGGTGGATATGCACCCGGAAGAGGGGCGTTCCGCCGCCGAGGTCATAATGACCATTCTTCATGCCGGTGGAAAGTTCGACGATAATTCCTACAAGGTTTCAGGGGGTCTCCACGGTGTAGGCGTGTCTGTGGTCAACGCCTTGTCGGATCGACTTGAACTTACCATCCGCCGGGAAGGCAAGGTCCATCAGCAGAAATACCACATGGGTGTGCCCGAGGCACCGCTCGCAGTTGTTGGTGATAGCGATACCAGGGGTACGACTGTGCGCTTTCATCCCAGCCCCACGGTCTTCACCAATATTGAATTCCACTACGATATTCTTGCGCGCCGCCTCAGGGAGTTGTCGTTCCTCAATTCCGGCGTGCGGATTGAGCTGAAAGACGAGCGCACAGAGGAATTCACGGTATTTGAGTTCGAGGGCGGAATACGCGCCTTCGTCCAGCATTTAAACCGCAACAAGACACCGATCCACCCGACAGTTATCTATTTTCAGACGGAAAAAGACAACATCGTGGTGGAAGTGGCCATGCAGTGGAATGATTCCTACCAGGAAAACATGTACTGCTTCACCAATAATATTCCGCAACGGGATGGTGGCACTCACCTGGCCGGATTCCGCGGAGCGCTGACCCGTACCCTCAACGGTTACATGGAGCGGGAGGGCCTGGCCAAGAAAGAGAAGGTCGCTACTAGCGGCGACGATGCCCGTGAGGGCCTGACCGCGGTCCTGTCGGTAAAGGTGCCGGACCCCAAGTTTTCCTCGCAAACCAAGGACAAGCTGGTGTCGTCGGAAGTGAAAAGCGTGGTGGAAGCCGTGACCGCGCAGCGCCTGGAGGAATTCCTGCTGGAACAACCCCAGGAGGCCAAGGCCCTGGTATCCAAGATCATCGACGCAGCCAGAGCCAGGGAGGCGGCCCGTAAGGCGAGGGAAATGACCCGGCGCAAAGGCGCCCTGGACGTTGCCGGCCTGCCAGGAAAGCTGGCTGATTGCCAGGAGAAGGACCCGGCCCTGTCGGAGATATTCCTGGTGGAGGGTGACTCGGCGGGTGGCTCTGCCAAGCAGGGCAGGGATCGCCGCACCCAGGCGATTTTGCCGCTCAAGGGCAAGATCCTGAATGTGGAAAAAGCCAGGTTTGACAAGATGTTATCCTCGGTCGAGGTGGGCACACTGATCACCGCCCTGGGTTGTGGAATTGGCCGCGAGGAATTCAACGCAGACAAGCTTCGCTACCACAAGATCATCATCATGACTGACGCCGACGTGGATGGTTCGCATATTCGCACCTTGCTGCTGACGTTCTTTTATAGACAAATGCCCGAATTAATTGAGCGCGGCCATATCTATATTGCTCAACCGCCTCTGTACAAGATCAAGCGGGGCAAGCAGGAATATTATGTTAAAGACGATGCCGAGCTGAATGCCCTGTTGCTGAATGTGGCCATGGACAAGGCAGCCTTGTACATCTCGCCAGAGGCACCGCCCATACAAGGCCCGGGTCTTGAGTCACTCGCGCGTAAGTATATGGAAGTAAAGGCTATTATAGACAGATGGTCACGTCGCTACGATGCTCGCTTTTTGCGTGAATTGTTGTATCTGCCACGGGCCTCGGCCGAATTGCTGACCAACCCGGACACTCGGGACCCCTGGATTACGCAGCTGGCGAGCCGCCTGAATACGGATACCGCCGAAAGCGAGTCTTACGTCGTTGCCTGGCAAGAGGGTGTCGAAGGCGGGCAAGGCTATCTGAATGTCTGTCGTCTTTCCCACGGCCTGGATCATCCGCGCCACGTAATGCCGGATTTCTTCCGCAGCCCAGAATATCTGAGAATCTCAGAAGTGGGAGAAGAGCTTAGGGAATTGATATCTGAAGGCGCCTATGTGGTACGCGGAGACAACCAACAGACCGTAAATAGCTTTGAAGTGGCGATGGAGTGGCTGATGGCGCAATCCA
>JAPHSC010000251.1 GCA_026193125.1 Gammaproteobacteria bacterium | reverse complement strand
GTTGGATGGATAAAGTCGAGCAGCAGAAAAAGCGGACTCTCGGCCCGCTGAAGCAGACAGCCCGCAAGACTATCAATGGGGCGAGATTTGAGCTGGCGGGTTTTCACGGCGGCAAGGTAAAGGTCATCGTTGCCAAGAAAACAAGTCGAGTGGCGCACCTGAAGAGTTTCGCAAGCCGGGTGTTTGGATAGAGCGATTATGCAAGTCTGCACTCCCGAAGGTCTTGGTCATCTGGCTGACCACCCGAAGTGCCTGCCGGGATAGTTCATTGTCTGTTCGCTAGAGATTCCAGACAAAAAAAGCAGCCCTCAGGCTGCTTCTTCAATAATGGTAGCGGTGGGCGGACTCGAACCGCCACGCCCAGAGGGCAATTGATTTTGAGTCAATCTTGTCTACCAATTCCAACACACCGCCATCAAGGCGCGCCATTATAGACGGCAAGCAGCGCCAAACCAACAGCAATACAGGGTATTTTACCCGGGATGCCCTGGCCGGCCGCGCTTCGGCGGGCTGATTGGGGCCCTGCCACGTGCTGGGGCGCATTTTTGGGAAAAATTAATTGCGACCGGACTGCGACCCTTTGCCGGGCTGCCGCATCTATAGGTAACAGGATGTCCAGATTTACTGAAACAGAAGTCGCTCCCGACTTGCTTGCCAGGGCCATGGCCGGTGACGGGGGAGCCCACGAGGCGCTGTACCGGGCGTTTAGCGGACCCGTATACACGCTGGCCAGGCGGATGCTGCAGCAGCCTGCACTGGCAGAGGAAGTACTGCAGGACACGTTTATTGAGGTGCTGGGCAGCATCCAGGGATTTCGCGGCGAGGTGCCCCTGGCCGCCTGGATCAGAAAGATCGCGGTGAACAAGTGTCTCATGCAATTGCGATCCTCCTGGCACAGAAACAGCCGGTCCATGGAAGGAATACCCGGCGTGGTGGAACTGGTTTTGCAGGAACGGGCGGGTCCAACGGAGAGCGAGACGACCGGGGATGGGATGGATCTGGAACAGGCGCTGGCCCAGCTACCTGCGACAGGTCGGACAGTAGTGTGGTTATACGACGTGGAAGGTTATACCCACGTGGAGATTGCGGAAATGTTGGGGAAGAGTGTGAGTTTTTCAAAATCACAGTTGGCCAGGTGTCACCAGCGGCTACAGGCCATGTTGAAACCGGAGCAAGGAGGGCAGACATGCATGCAAGCATCGAACAACTCCTGAATCTGCGTGATGCAGGTGCCGAGGCCGCCGAGGTGGTCTCTCATGTGGCCGACTGCAAGTCTTGCCAGGCTGAACTGGGTCGTCTGCATGTGGTCCGGATAGGGCTGCAGCGCCTGCCCGATTTCCAGGCCCCCGAGGGCAGCTGGGAGTTGATCGCGCAGGCGAGTAAATCATCTGGGCAAAGTGCCGGGCGACCGCCGCTTAACGGCTGGTTCTGGGCCGGCTCGCTGGCTGCGGGCCTCGCAGTTGCAGTCGTGGTGTTCGGACTACTTGCCCAGGCGCCAGGTGAATCCGCGCAGCAAATGCAGGCCGATATGCGCGGCACGACGCCCACGCTGGCGTCCCAGTCCGTGTCGGCACAGGTCGCCACTGCCCCGGATCAGCAGGACCTGGCCTCATTGATGGCGCAATCGCGGCAGCTGGAGTGGGCCTTGAGCGCCATGCCGGCAGGGCCGCAGGTGGTGAGCGCGGATACGGCGGGAACCATTTCTGTGCTGGAGGACCGGGTGGCCATGATCGACTACCGGCTGAGCATGACCGAAGACCCTGACCTGTCATCGGAGCAGGAGTTGAAGCTCTGGAAAGAGCGGGTGGGGCTGATGAATTCACTGGTGCAGGTGCGTTATGCACAGGCCCAGAGCGCATCTTTTTGAATATTCCGTTGCCCGCCCCGGCGGGCTGATGACGAAAACAGATTGACGGTTTCGCAAGGAATCGAAAAACCAGGAGCTGGAAGATGAGATACAAGTTAATGACGTTCGTGATCTTCGCCGTGATGGCAGGACCGATGACCGCGCAAGCCCAGACCGAGGCGGATGAGCTGGACAAGGTAGCGGC
>JAPHSC010000402.1 GCA_026193125.1 Gammaproteobacteria bacterium | reverse complement strand
CTGCCCGCCAAAGCCCGGATTAACTGACATGATCAGGATCATGTCGATCTTGTCCATGACATGCTCCAACCAGCTCAGGGGTGTCGCGGGGTTAAACACCAGCCCGGCCTTGCAGCCCTCGTTATGGATCAACTGCAGGGTTCGATCCACGTGCTCACTGGCCTCGGGATGAAAGGTGATGTAGCTGGCCCCGGCCCTGGCAAAGTCGGGAATGATCCGATCTACCGGTTTTACCATCAGATGCACATCGATATCAGCCGTAATACCGTGTTTGCGCAGGGCCTCACAAACCAGGGGCCCGATAGTGAGATTCGGAACGTAATGGTTGTCCATGACATCGAAATGCACCAGTTCCGCGCCGGCGGCAAGCACTGCCTCCACTTCCTCACCCAGGCGGGCGAAATCGGCTGAAAGTATCGAGGGGGCAATAATCGGAGCCTGTTTCATAATCGTGTCGCGCCTTGTGAAGCTGCAGCGGAAAGTCAGGGTGAAAGGTTAACGGGAATCCCGACCCAAGTCATGAACAAATTCGGTCAGCGCATGCCGCGACTCTCGCGCAGCACATCGTAGGCTGCACGTATCTCCTGGGTACGCGTTTCCGCCTCTCCACGCATGGACTCGGGCAAGCCACGCGCCAGGAGTTTGTCGGGGTGGTGCTGACTCATCAGGCGGCGGTAGGCCTTCTTGACCTCTGCATCCGAGGCCGACGGCTCCGTACCCAGCACCTTGTAGGCCTGCTCCAGTGAGTTTGCCGGGCGAACCTGGTGCCTGCCGGCCTGCCCCGCTCCCGCACCGCCAAAAATCGTCTGGGCCCTGACCATTGCCTCAAGCTGGGCCAACTCCACCCGGGAAATTCCCAGTACCTGGCACATACGCCAGAGCAACGCACGCTCGGCATTATCTATGCGTCCATTGGCCAGCGCAGCCTGCAACTGAATCAGCAGGAAGGTGCGAAACAAGTCATGCTGCCCGCCGGCCTGGGCTCTGAATCGCTGCAGGGTGAGTTCCAGCGGAAAGTCCGCACCCTTACCCTGGTTGAACAGGCGCATGGCCTCCCGGGTAAGCTCCGGGCTCAATTGCATGCGGTACATGACCGCCCGGGCCTCGCGTATCTCCTCTTCGGACACCAGTCCGTCGATCTTGGCCAGGTGCCCCATAACCGAAAAGGTGGTCTCGAAAAACGTACGGCGCACGGCTTCCGGATTGGCGGAACCAAAGCCTCCGCGAATGCCCAGTTGCTCGGCCGCACCCTTGTCAAACTGGTGCCCGACGAATACACCCAGCAAGGCACCCACCGGTCCGAAGACTGCCCCGATCATCCCACCGACAACTTTCCCCAGGTATTGCACCGTGCAATCGACCTCTAGTGCGAAGTGCGGATTGACCTCGCGGCCTACCACGAGGACAATCTCTGCGTTTAAAAACCCAAGGCGCTATGGTAGCAGTTTATCGTCCTGCTTCACGCACCCTGGTTAACCTGAAAACTCCGTGGCGGCACCCTATGATGTCTAACAAACACAGCGATCCCTTATTCGAATCTTCCCTGAAGGGCCTGACTTTGAGTCACCGTGGCAAGGTTCGCGACATATATCCCATTGATGATGAACGGATGCTAATCGTCACCACTGACAGGCTATCTGCCTTCGACGTCATCCTGCCTGACCCGATACCGGGCAAGGGATTGATACTGACCGCAATCTCGAGTTTCTGGTTTGATCATACCCGCACCCTGGTACCCAACCACATCCTGAACGTCCCGCTGGAATCGGTACTGACCGACCCTGATGACCTGGAGCAGGCCCGCGGCCGTTCCATCATCGTGCGGCGTCTGAAACCGCTGCCTGTGGAAGCTGTGGCACGTGGCTATTTAAGCGGTTCCGGCTGGAAGGATTACCAGGCCACCGGCAAGGTGTGCGGCATAGTATTGCCCGAGGGTCTGCAACAAGCTGATCGTTTGCCTGAACCCATCTTCAGCCCGGCTACCAAGGCAGCCGCCGGCGATCACGATGAGAACATATCGTTTGAGGAAACCGTAAAAATACTGGGTCAGGACGTGGCCGAGCAAGTGCGCGAAACCACCCTGTCTGTGTATCGCTATGCGGCAGAATACGCGCGGGCCCGGGGCATAATTATCGCCGATACGAAATTCGAGTTCGCGGTTGACGACAATGGTGAACTGGTCCTGATCGACGAAATCCTCACTCCGGATTCTTCGCGTTTCTGGCCCGCTGATTCCTACAAGCCTGGCAGCAGCCCGCCCAGTTTCGACAAGCAGTTCGTGCGTGATTACCTGGAAACCCTCGACTGGGACAAACGTGCACCAGGCCCGCGTCTGCCGGCGGAAGTCATGGAGCAGACCGCGGACCGCTACCGCGAAGCACTGGAACGCCTTACCGGCTGAAGCCTGTGCCGGCGACAGGGCGTCCGTCCGCTTGGCGTCGACTCATGCAAGCCGACCGGTCCTGCAGCGGCGGATGCGGGCGAACCCGGGCATGCTCTGGTTGCGGTGCTGTTGTCTGAATAAATACATTTTCGTGAGTCCCCGCTGATACGGATTGCACCCCGCGACCGGCAGGATTGACCGGGCAACAGGCTCCTCTGTCCACAAGCTGGGGTACAATCGCTGGCAGGCAGCGGCCACGGGCCGGAAGACCAGGAACGACACACGAGGCAATCATGTTCCCGATCATCAACTTCAATGTCGTGGATTTTCTCTGGCACGATAAATGGAGCATCGCACCCCGTCATCAACGTGCGGGAATCATGACGCTGCGTTACCTGTATGCGCTGGGCCGGGATTTTTTCTCTGGCCAGCTGACCATGCGTGCCATGAGCCTGGTCTATACCACCCTGCTGTCTATCGTGCCCCTGCTGGCTTTCAGTTTTTCCGTGCTCAAGGGTTTCGGCATCCACAAGAAACTGGAACCGGCCTTACTGGCAATGCTTGAACCCCTGGGCCCCAGGTCGGCGGAAATTACCAGCAACCTGATTGCCCTGGTGGACAATGTACGCGGCGACTGGCTGGCCACCTTCGGACTGGCTTTCCTGTTTTTTACCGTGATCACCATGATCCAGAAGATAGAGGAAAGCTTTAACTTCGTTTGGCAGGTTGAAAAGCCACGCAGTTTCGCCCAGCGCTTTACCGAGTACATCAGCGTGCTGCTGGTGGGGCCGGTATTGATGGTAGCGGCCATGGGCGCGATTGCCTCGATCAGCAATACCGCGCTGGTGCAGAAGGTGGCCGCCATCGAACCTTTTGGCTACTGGCTGGTGATGGCGGGCAAGTCGATGCCCTACCTGATGGTAATCATAGTATTCACCTTCGTATATTCCTTCATTCCCAATACCAAGGTGAAACTGAGCTCCGCCCTGGTCGGCGGCATCACTGCCGGCGCAATCTGGGCCACCCTGAGTATGTTCTTTGCCTCCACCGTGGCGGCCTCCCCTACGCGCATGGCAATTTACGCGGGCTTTGCGATCGGTATCGTAGTGTTGATCTGGCTCTACCTGAACTGGATCATCCTGCTGGTCGGTGCCCAGCTGTCATTTTACGTGCAGCACCCCGAGTATCTGCGCAGTGGCAGGGCACAAATTAATCTCCCGAACCGGGAAGCCGAACTGCTGGCCCTGCTGACGATGGAGTTGGTTGGGCGGGATTTTCTGGAGGGCAGACCGGGGCCCCGAATAGACGACCTGGCCGCCAGCATGGAACTACCGGCCACGGTGCTCGGACCCATATTGCACCACCTGGAAAATGCCGGGCTACTGCGCGCGACCGAAGATCAGTACGCAGTGCCGGGGCGCTCACTGGACCGCATTACTCTCTGCGACATCGTCGATGCGGTACGCAATTACAAGGTGGATACCTACCCATCCCATCCGGCCATGGACCGCATTCGCGGCCTGGTGGACAGTATGGACGAGGCCATAGACACGGCCCTGGGTGGACAGACCCTGCACAGTCTGGTGACTGAAAAATATCCCTCTACTGATCCCCGGCCACCATCATCTGGTCAATCAGAATAGACCCGCTGTGGATGGCGCCGCGGCTATCCAGGTCATCGCCAACAGCCTGGATTCCACGATAGATATCCCGCAGGTTGCCGGCTACGGTGATCTCGTGCACCGGATACATTATTTCGCCGTTTTCAACCCAGAACCCGGCCGCCCCGCGTGAGTAATCACCCGTCACACCGTTCACGCCCTGGCCCATCAACTCACCGATAAGCAGGCCCGTACCCATCTTCTGCAACATGGCTTCCGGTGACATGGTCTGTCGGGGGGTCACTACTAGATTGTGCAGGCCACCGGCGCTACCGGTAGTCTGCAGTCCGAGTTTGCGCGCGGAGTAACTGTCCAGCAGATAACCCCGCAGTACGCCGTCCTGCACCAGCGTGCGATCCCTGGTCGCCACGCCCTCGCTGTCAAAGGGTGCACTTGCCATGGCCTTCTGCAGGTGCGGCCATTCCTTCAAGTCTATCCATTCCGGAAATATCTGCTCGCCGTCGGCCTTGAGCAGAAACGATGAGCCCCGATACTGGGCCCCACCCCGCACCGCAGCGGTAAAGTGCCCGATCAAGCCCCGTGCAAGCTCGGGTGGAAACAACACCGGCACACGGGCAGTAGCAAGCTTGCGGGCGCCCAGTCGGCGCACCGTGCGCGCGCCAGCACGCCGGCCTACGGACTCAACGTCTTCCATATCGGCCGCATCCCTGGCACTGGTGTACCAGTAGTCGCGCTCCATATGATCGTCCTGGCTGGCCAGCATTGCGCAACTGGCGCTATGACTGGTGCTTTGAAAGCCATGCAGGAAACCGTGGCTGTTGCCATACACGCGCCTGGCGCTATGGCTGGAAATGCTGGCGCCCTCGGAGTTGTTTATACGCTTGTCAACGCCCCGACCGGCGCTCTCGCAGGCCCGCGCCAGGTCTATCGCATGCTCGGCGTCGATGTCCCACGGGTGGAAGAGATCAAGGTCCGGAATCTCACTGGCCATCATTTCAGGGTCAGCCAATCCAGCACACTCATCTTCGGCGGTGAAGCGCGCAATACTGCAAGCCTTCTCCACGGTTTCACGGACGGTCTGCTCCGCCAGGTCAGCCGTGCTTGCGCTACCCTTGCGGTTGCCGAAGTACACGGTGACACCCAGGCCTCGGTCGCGCTGGTATTCCAGGGTCTCTACTTCCCCCAGGCGCACGGTCACCGACAGGCCCTGCTCGGTGCTGGCGCCGGCTTCCGCCTGGTCGGCTCCCAAGCGGGCAGCAAGATCCAGGGCCTGGGCCACTGCCCGTTGTACGTCGTCTCGTTCTGCAAGCGTATTGGACAAGCTGAAGGCTCCATAATGGACGTGATTGAAGGCGCTAATTCTACCGCATGGTTCCGACTCGCGTCGCAGCCAGTGCTAGACTATGTTTTTTTGAACTCGCCCGACCCAGCTATCCAGCCGCGACGGACGACCGAGGATTGCGGTGACTTCCCAGGAAAACGAACACTTGCAGGACGAAGACGACAACGGCTATGACGGCCCGAGCAAGTCCGCACTCAAACGCGAAAGCCACTCGCTGCAGAAAATGGGTGAGACCCTGGCTGAACTTCCTCCGTCGGTACTCAAGAACCTGCCCCTGCCCGAGCGTCTTCGCGATGCCATCGAGCACTTGCAAAGCATCACGGCCCGGGGCGCGGCCAGGCGCCAGCGTCAGTACCTGGGCAAGGTAATGCGCAGCGTGGATCCAGAGCCGATCAGGGCGGCACTGGAATTACGCGAACAAAAAGCCCAGCGCGAGCGTAATCAATTTCATGCAGTCGAACGTTGGCGCGACCGCTTTATCGAAGAGGGCGAGACAGCCGCTACCGAATTCATTGAACGGTATCCGGATACTGACCGCCAACGTTTGCGCTCGCTGGCTCGCAGCGTCACCAGCGCCGTAAGCGATGACAAGCGCAGCGCCGCGGCGAGGAGTTTGTTCAAGTACCTGCGTGAAGTCATGGTCACCGGACCAGCGCAAGCCAGGGATGATAATTAGGGGTAGAATGTGCGTATGAAAGCACTTGTCGGCATCATTATGGGTTCAAAGAGCGACTGGGACACCATGTCCCAGGCGGCCGAGAAGCTGGACGAACTGGCTATCCCGTACGAGGTGAAAGTCGTCTCGGCACACCGTACGCCTGACCTTCTGTTCGAGTATTGCTCCAGCGCCAGGCAACGTGGCCTGGAGGTCATAATCGCCGGAGCAGGTGGTGCGGCCCACTTGCCAGGTATGGCGGCTGCCAAAACTTCGTTACCGGTACTCGGCGTGCCGGTGCAATCCAAGACCCTGAATGGCATTGACTCCCTGCTGTCGATTGCCCAGATGCCTGCCGGAATCCCGGTGGCCACCCTGGCCATAGGTCATGCCGGAGCCAGCAACGCCGGCCTCCTGGCCGCCTCTATCCTGGGCAATAAATACCCGGAAATTGCCGAGGCACTTGAGCGCTTCCGCAGCCAGCAAACCGAGGCAGTTCTCAGCAATCCCGACCCGCGCCAGGCGAGCTAGCCCAGCATGCGAATCGGGATTATCGGCGCAGGCCAGTTAGGACGAATGCTTGCGCTTGCGGGATATCCGCTGGGCCTGCGCTTTACTTTCCTGGACAAAACGGCGGATACACCAGGGGGCCAGCTGGCCGAAATCATCACTGGCGACTTCGATGACCCTGCCCTGCTCAAGCAACTGGCCGAACAATGCGCCTGCCTGACATTCGACTGGGAAAATGTGCCGGTGGAGCCACTCAAACAGCTCGGCCACGATGTGCCTATCATGCCACCACTGAATGCGCTGGAAACCGGCCAGGATCGGCTGGCAGAGAAACAATTGTTTGCGGAACTGGGTATTCCCACGGCCGACTATGCGGCAGTGAACAGCCTCGCCGAGCTGACCGAGGCCGCCGGCAAACTGGGCTACCCCTGCCTGCTCAAGACACGCCGCATGGGTTACGACGGCAAGGGTCAGCACCTGCTCGGTTCGGAACGTGACCTGGCCGCGGCCTGGGAAGCCCTGGGCGGAAACGCGCTAATTCTGGAGCAATTCGTAAACTTCGATTACGAGGTATCCCAGATTGCCGCGCGCAGCACACAGGGTGAGACAGACTATTACCCGCTGGCGCGCAATGCGCACAAGAATGGAATACTGCATTACAGCATTGCTCCCTGGTCCGAGCCCCAGCTGGAAAGCCAGGCCCGGGACTTTCTGGGACGCATGCTCGAACATTTCGCCTACGCAGGAATTCTGACGGTTGAGTTTTTTGTCTGTGGCAAACGGCTGATAGCCAACGAGATGGCACCCAGAGTGCACAACTCGGGTCACTGGACCATCGAAGGGGCCCACACCAGTCAGTTTGAAAACCACTTGCGCGCCATCCTGGGTCTGCCCCTGGGAGATGCCTCCGCGCGCGGGCATTCGGCCATGCTCAACCTGCTGGGCAGCATGCCGGTGCTGCCGTCCTTGCTGCAGTTGCCAGGTCTGCACGTACACGACTACGGGAAGTCGCCCAGGCCTTTGAGAAAGGTGGGGCATTGCACCCTGGTTTGCGAAACGGCCAGCGCCCGCGACGCCGGATTGCAGGATCTGCTGGGACTGGCGCCGTCCGCAGCCGGCTGAGCCAGGGCCCCGGCTTTTACCTGAACGACGTTTCGCACTATCATTGACGATCGAACCGATATTCAACGACGAGGATGAGTGAATCGATGTACCTGGAACACTTTGGACTCGAGGAACCACCGTTTCGTCTGTCACCAGACCCGCATTTCCTGTTCCTGAGTAAACACCACGCCCGGGCCAAGGCCTACCTGGAATCGACGGTAGTGCTGGAAGACGGTTTCGTGATCATCACCGGTGAAGTGGGCTCGGGCAAGACCACCCTGATAAAGTGCTTCATGGAGGCCTTGGGCCAGGACGTGATTTACGCTCATATCGCCCAGACCCTGATAACACCGGTGCAGTTTCTCCAGGGCGTGCTGGCGGATTTTGGCTTCAAGCCGTTCAAGATGCGTAAAGCCGAATTGCTGGACACGCTCAATCATTTCCTGATCGAGCAGTATGCCGCCGGGAAAAAGGTATTGCTGATCGTGGACGAGGCGCAAAATCTTTCCCGCCATGTGCTTGAGGAAATCAGGCTGCTCTCGGGGATTGAAACAACCAAGGACAAGGTGCTGCGAATCATCCTGGCCGGCCAGCCTGAACTCAACGAAATCCTGGACTCCGAGAATATGCGCCAACTGGTGCAGAGGGCGCGCCTGCGTTTCCACCTCGGCCCCATGTCGGAAACCGAGAGCAGAGATTATGTCACCCACCGGCTAAAGTTGGCGGGCGCAGGAGATCGGCAAATCTTCGAAGACGAGAGTCTGCCGGCGATCTTCCGTTACAGCGGCGGTATTCCGCGACTGGTCAATACACTCTGCGATACTGCGATGCTTTGCGCTTTTGCAGAAGAGCGCCAAAACGTGACCCTGCAGGACGTCAATGCCGCAGTTGAAGAATTGGGCCTGGTCGAGTACGCGTCTGCCACCAACAGCTTCGCCATTATGGCGAGGCCGCTGGAAGAGGAAGATGGTCCGGACAGCAACGTGGCAACGCTGCTAATAGTAGATGATGAGACTGGCCAGGAAACCTTGTATAACCTGCACCGCGGACGCGTAATCATTGGCCGAACCTCCGACAATGACATTCAACTGAACAGCAAGTTCATAAGCCGTCACCACGCCCAAATCATCTCAACCAACAAGAAGTCATATGTGGAAGACCTGAACAGTACCAACGGCATCTTCATGGGATCCAGGCAAATCAAGCGTCGCGTCCTCGAGGATGGCGACCAGATCACGATGGGTAAACACCGACTTACCTATTGCGAAGGCCGCGAGGAGGAATAGCCTCGCGCTTGCCGGTAATGTCGCAGCCGCCAAGGTGTGGACTTGTGCTGCAGCGGGCGCCGGTCGAAAACCTCGACGGGGCGAGAGGGAAGGAGCAGCGAACCCAGTCACTTTTTCTCATGGACACCCTGAGGATTGGCTACCAACAGGCAATCGAGCAAGTGACCGGGCCGCTAACTCCGAAGACGGTAACTAGCGTTTCTTGCGTCGGCTGGTCCAACGGGTGAACGCAACCCCCATTCCGGCAGTCAGGCAAACCATACCTACTACCAGGCAGATAGCCGGCCAATACCAGTAATCTGCATAAACGGACGCACCCAGTGAGAACAGACCCGCGCCGATGTAGTAGAAGGGTAAAAACTCATAAATGGGTTTAGACAACCACATAACCGACTTCCTGTTCGTCTCCGGCCTGGTCCCTTCAACTCGCTTTCGAAAGGACCCCGGACACCGGGACGAGAAATTCTAGCAAGGCTTATGGGTCCGGAGCGCTCAAATGCCGTGTGAATTTCTGCTCAAATATTGACCAAACCCTGAAAAACGCCGGTTTGTCGTTGTTTATACAGAATTTTATGCAGCGTACAAATCGCTCAACTATTCGCTATCCCAGCAAAAATTTAGTCGAATTGGACAAAATGTCTCAAGCTCGGCGCGCAAAGTAAGCCAATTTCCCGCCAAAGATGGCCCCCGAAACGCCGTTTCCGGCGATTCTGGCCGCTTAATCCAATGGTCGACCCGTGGATCCTCGACTAGTGTGAAACCCAAGAGGTACGGAGCCTCTGGGGCCTTCGCCCAATTTGAAACCACTCAAGGAGACTAATCATGCGAGAACTTAGAGACACGGAAGTCGGGCAGGTCGCGGGCGGCTATATTTTCAGCCCCACGAACCTGGCAGCAGCAACCCAGGTAGTACGCGGACTCGGCTACCTGGGAGCGGCCTTCTCAGCCGGCTACACCATAGGTACGGCCCTTTATGAGAATGGCCTCGACGAAATGATCGCCGACGCAATGCGATAAGCAGGACGCCGGGCAGCCTTCTTCAGCTGCCCGGCTTTTGTTATCCCCACTACATTACTCAACGGGGGAGCTATGAAAACCCGATACCTGAAATTCATCTTCACCACCATCGCCACCAGCATCCTTGTTACTGCGCTGGTACTCGCCTACCTGGGCGAACGCGAGCATCTCCTGCTTGGCCTGGCGATGTCCGCCGCCGCACTGAGCATCGCGGCGGACCCGGAGTTCATACTCCAGGACGCACGCAAAATCCTGCACCCGTCCGGATCCGGGTCCAGCGCTCCGTTCCCGATCAACTCCGGTATTGCACTGCTGATAGCGCTCGCATGCCTGGCAACCTGGGTCTACACGCGGGTGTTTTAGGGTACTGGCGATGACCCAGAGATACTGTAGAAATCCGTTAATCCACCAGTCTCTGTTTGCCTGCCGGGTCCTGGACAGAAACAGCACGCTGGAAGGCCCCGTGATCCTCAAGCCCCCGGCCTGCGGGAGTCTGCTGGCGCTGGCGGCACTGTTCACAGCGACACTTATTCTGCTGATTCTTTTCCGGGGCCAATACGCTGCGCGTCTTTCAGTAACCGGCTACCTGCACAACGCATCGAGCGTGTTGCAGGTCGCAAGCACCCGGGCCGGCAGGCTGGGCCAGGTTTTCGTAAGACCCCAAGTACGGGTAAAGCGGGGTCAACCGTTGTTCGAGTTGCTGGACGTTGACGCATCCAGCAGCGCGCAGCAGGTCATGGAGCAACGACTAGCCGGCCTGGGCAAACGCCGGAGTCTGCTGGAGAAGAAACTGGAGGCTGAAGAGAAAATCTGGAATTTGAAGCGTGAAAGCGTGGCCCTGGAGTCACGCTTGCTGGAGGAGCAACTGCGATACCTCGGTCAACAAGCAAACTTGATGCAGCGACAAGTTTCGGACAGGAGAGCGCAAGAGCAGCGCATCGCATCGTTGGCGGCCCAGGGATATTTACCTGAGGTTGATATTGCAAACTCCCGTGATCTCGCACTCGCCTCGCACCTGGCCGCGCTGGAAAATGAGCGAGAAATTTCCAGCAGCAGGCATAGGCAGGGAGAACTCCAACGAACGCTGTCGATACTGGATGGCGAATGGCGCATGGCAGAACTGGAATTCAAATCCCAGCAGACTCAATTAGCCAACCAGGAACTTGAACTACAGCAGGTAATGGCCAGAACCATCCTCGCGCCACTGGACGCAACGGTGGGCGAGATTTATGCCATTCAGGGCGCCCAGGTGGGTAACGGGCAGGCCATCATCAGTCTTTATCAGGCCAGCGACCCGCTAACGGCTGAACTGGCAATCCCCGCCAGGATGATGCCACAGGTTTCCGGTGGCCTCGCCGTTCGAATAGCGCTTAGGGACAGCCTCGTCCCAAACCTGGTTACCTTGCATGGGAACCTTGTGGAAATATCAGCGACTCCGCTGCCAACAGGCGGCAGGATGGGACCGCTGACTCTCATGGAGCCCAGCTTTCGTGCGCGGGTAGCTCTGGATATCCTTCCAGCCGGCATCCAGGACAGCAGTACTGCCGGTGTACACAGAATCATCAGCGCCCAAATAATCGGCAAACCCCGAACCCTCATGCAGTGGCTATTAAGGCCCTTTCAGCAACTGCAACAAGCCGTGGCTTGAGTTACTGCCCCAGCGATGCGAGCCAGGGTCCAAACCGTACTGCAATCCGAGACAGGCGAATGCGGCCTGGCCTGCCTGGCTGCCGTCACCCTCGCCCATGGAGGCGGCACAGACCTGGCGGATCTGCGCGCCCGTTGCCCCGCATCGGTTCGCGGTACGACCTTGCAGCAACTCATGGAACTCGCCGTCGAACATGGTTTTAACCCGCGAGCGCTGCAGCTTGAAACAGGTGAACTTGACCAACTGCAATTACCCGCCATCCTGCACTGGGACCTCTGTCACTACGTAGTGCTCGTGTCCATAGGGAAGGACCAGGCCAAGATTATGGATCCGGCCGTGGGTCGTTGCAGCCTTGGCAAGCGCGCACTTGCAAAGCACTTCACCGGTATTGCGCTGGAACTGCACCCGACAGCGCAGCTGGTCGTCGAGTCACCCCGGCCCAAGCTGAATTTACTTACCCTGCTGCGCAATACCCGCGGACTGGGTCGAGGCATGGCACACACACTCGCCATCGCCAGTTGTCTGCAACTGCTGGCGCTGCTTGGGCCGGTAACCACACAGTGGATGCTGGATCGCGCGCTGCCTTACTCGGACCAGGCGCTGCTGCAGATAGTGGTGCTCGCCAGTGCCTTACTGGGGCTGCTTACGCTCGTCTTCCAGGCCGCGCGGGGCTGGCTGCTAGCCGGCCTCTCTGCACAGGTACGCATGGCCTGGACTGGCGCCCTGGCCAACCATTTATTCCGGCTGCCTATAACATTCTTCCAGAGCCGAACCCTGGGCGGCACCCTGTCACGCTACGATTCCATTCGCTCCGTACAAGAGCTTCTCACCGAAACCACACCCGAGGTGATTCTGGACGGCATGCTCGCTGGCACCACCTTGCTGATCATGGCTCTCTACGCGCCAGGACTTGCATTGCTGTGCGCGATCACCTGGCTACTCTATGCTGGTTTCCGCTACGCACTGTTTCCTGTTCAACTGGAACGCAGCACCCAGGTGCTGGCACAGGCCGCGCAGGAAAGATCCTGCCTGCTTGAGACTCTGAGGAACATTGCCACCTGGAAACAAAGAGCGGCTATCGGTCAACGTTGCGGTATGTACCTGAATCATCTGTCGGGAGAGACCAATGCCCACACCAGGCTGAGGATTTTCGGTATTCACAGCGGGTTGATACGGCAGGGACTAAGCACTACAGAACGGGTAGTGGTGATGTGGCTGGGGGCCACATCCGTCATGGCAGGCGAACTGTCGCTGGGAATGCTGGTGGCATTTCTGGCTTACAAGATGCAGTTCAGCACGCGCGTGGCGAACATGGTGGACCGGGTTTTCGAATTGCGCAGCCTGGGCCTGCACAGCCAGCGTATTGCAGACATCACCTCGCACCAGATCGAAGCTCCTGACCAGGAGCCCGCCGATGGCTGCAATACCGCACATTCCCTAAGGCTCTGCAAATTGTCATTCCGCTACAGCCTCTCAGATCCGTGGCTGTTTCGCCATCTTGAGCTGCAGTTGGCGCCCGGACAATGGATCGCCTTGCACGCCCCATCCGGCACCGGCAAAACCACGCTGATGAGCCTGTTGGGGGGTTTGCTCGAACCCACCGAAGGTCAGTTACTTTGTAACGGCCGTGATGTGAATAACTGGCGAGAGGGATATCGCCGAAGTATCGGGGTGGTGATGCAACAGGATGGTCTTCTGAGCGGTACATTGGCCGAGAACATCAGTTTTTTTGATCCCACCCCCGACCGACAGCGTATTGAGGAAGTATCCCGACTGGTTGGTATACATGAACAAATCATGCGTTGGCCATTGGCCTACTTCACCCGTGTTGGCGAGATGGATCACACCCTCTCAGGCGGCCAGGTCCAAAGACTAACCCTCGCCCGCGCGCTCTACCATCATCCCCGCCTGCTGCTGCTGGACGAGGCCTTCAGTCAGCTTGATGTGCAAACGGAAAATCTTGTTTGCGGGAGACTCAAGTCCATCGGCATGACCCTGATATCCGTCAGTCACCGCCGCAACAGCCTGGATTTCGCCGATCGCATACTGTCTCTCCAGGGCCGGCAGCCCGCACGTCTTACGACGTACCGCCGACGGTAATGCCGTCCACCCGCAAGGTGGGCTGGCCAACGCCTACCGGTACACTCTGTCCTTCCTTGCCGCACACGCCGATGCCCGTATCCAACTGCAGGTCATTGCCCACCATCGACACCCTGGTCAGCACGTCGGGGCCATCACCAATCAGGGTGGCGCCCTTCACCGGACGTGTCACCTTGCCTTTCTCAATCAAGTAGGCCTCACTGGCCGAAAATACAAACTTGCCCGAGGTAATGTCCACCTGGCCACCACCAAAATTGACTGCATACAGCCCCTTGTCCACCGAGGCGATAATCTCACCCGGATCGTGCGGCCCCGCCAGCATGTAAGTGTTGGTCATACGGGGCATCGGCAGATGGGCAAATGACTCACGCCGGCCATTGCCAGTTGAGACCGTACCCGACAAGCGCGCGTTGTGTTTGTCCTGCATGTAGCCACGCAGGACACCGTTCTCAATGAGTACGGTGGACTGGGTAGGTACACCCTCGTCATCCACATTCAAGGAACCGCGGCGCTCTGCCAGGGTCCCGTTATCCACCACGGTGCACAACTCCGAAGCCACCCGCTGGCCCATGCGACCGGCGAATGCGGAGGTGCCCTTGCGATTAAAATCCCCCTCCAGGCCGTGACCTATGGCCTCGTGCAGCAGCACCCCGGGCCAGCCAGGGCCCAGGACGACTGTCATTGCACCCGCGGGGGCCGGTATTGCATCCAGGTTTACCGTGGCCTGGCGTACCGCTTCCGTGCAATATTCCATGGCCAGTTCCCGGCTGAATCTATCGTAGCCAAAACGTCCGCCACCGCCGGCAGAGCCCTGCTCCCGGCGCCCGTCCTGCTCCACGATGATCGAGATATTAAGTCGCACCAGGGGCCGAACATCCGCACCCACGGTGCCATCGCTGGCCACCACCATGATCACATCGTGTGCGGCGGAAAGGCTGGCTATAACCTGTTTAACCCGGGGATCCAGCTTGCGTGCCTGCTTGTCCATCCACTCGAGCAAGGCGACCTTGTCCTGGTCGGGCAGACTGGGGACCGGATCAATCGGCTGATACAGCCTGGTACCTGCCGGTTTCTTCCAGGCCTGCACCGAACCCTGCTGGCCTTGCCTGGCGATAGCCCTGGCGGCACTTGAGGCCTGCTCAAGCGCCGGCAGCAGGATTTCATCGGAGTAGGCAAACCCGGTCTTCTCGCCGCTTATGGCGCGTACACCGACACCCTGCTCGATACTGTGGCTGCCATCCTTGACGATACCGTCTTCCAGGGTCCAGGACTCGTGCCGGCTGACCTGGAAATACAAATCGGCATTGTCGACTGAATGACCCATGATGGTACCCAGCACCCTGCTCAGGTGTTGCTCCCCTATCCCGGCGGGCGCCAGGAGGCGCTCGGTGGCAATTGCAAAATTATCTGCTGACATGAATTCCCTGGTTGGTTCTGGCGGAGGTAGATTGTAAGCGAAAAAATCCGGATTCAAGGTGCCGAAAACAGGTTATAAGAAATTATTACGAAAACCGGCAACACGGTCCATGGACCTTCCAGCCCGTGGTCAGGGGCCCGCTACATCACGATTTTGAGCTTCCGGTGTCCCAGGCTTGGAAACTTCGTCCGCATTTCCAGCTGGGCTTCCCGATCCAGGTCAACCATGAGCAAACCGACGCCCGTCTTGCGCCTGGCCATCACATTGCCCCACGGATCCACGATCATGGAATCTCCCCAGGTATCGCGACCACCCAGGTGCTTGCCGGCCTGGGCGGGGGCCAGCACAAAAGCCTGGTTTTCGATTGCCCTGGCACGCAGCAGCACTTCCCAGTGCGCCCGCCCGGTGGGGACAGTGAACGCCGAGGGCACGCTGAACAGCTCGGCTCCCCGATCTACCATGGCTCGGTAAAGCTCCGGAAAACGCACATCGTAACAGACTGAAAGACCGAGGCGCCCGCAAGGCGTATCAACCAACACAACCTGGTTCCCGGCCAGAGTGGACGAGCTCTCCCGGTACAGGCGTTCCCCATCCTGTCCGCTGACCGCTACATCGAAAAGATGAATCTTGTCGTAGCGGGCCACACGCTGACCCCT
>JAPHSC010000387.1 GCA_026193125.1 Gammaproteobacteria bacterium | reverse complement strand
CTCTTCTGAGAACACAATTTCCATCGCACGACCGCCCAGTACGTAGGAAGGCCGGACTACCAGCGGATAACCCACTTTTTCGGCCATCACGACGGCCTGCTCCACGTTGCGGGCAGTGCCGTTCGGAGGCTGCTTGAGACCCAGTTCCTCCACCAGGTCCTTGAAGCGCTCGCGATCCTCGGCCAGGTCAATGGAGTTCGGGCTCGTGCCGATAATTGGCACACCTTCGGCCTCCAGTTCCTCCGCCAGCTTCAGTGGGGTCTGGCCACCGAACTGGACGATTACACCTTCCGGCTTCTCGATACGCACGATTTCCAGTACATCTTCGAGGGTCAGGGGTTCGAAATACAGGCGGTCCGAGGTGTCGTAGTCGGTGGACACAGTTTCAGGGTTGCAATTGACCATGATGGTCTCGAACCCGTCCTTGCGCAAAGCCAGCGCCGCATGCACACAGCAATAGTCAAACTCGATACCCTGGCCAATTCGGTTGGGCCCGCCGCCCAGGATCATGATCTTGCGAGCTGTTGTGGGCTCGGCCTCGCATTCCTCTTCGTAACTCGAATAAAGGTAAGCCGTAGAGGTAGCAAATTCTGCAGCGCAGGTATCCACCCGCTTGTATACAGGGCGTATTTCCAACTGTTCTCTCAGGCGTCGAATGTCTACCTCAGGCACGCCCAACAGATGGCCCAGGCGACTATCGGAAAATCCCTTCTGCTTGACCGCACGCAAGCGCTTGCCATCCAAGGCTCCAAGTCCCGCATGCTTGATCAGGCCCTCCTCAATCACCAGGTCTTCGATCTGGGCCAGGAACCAGGGATCCACGGCTGACAATTTATACACTTCCTGCAAGCTCATCCCATGGCGGAAGCCGTCGGCCAGGTACAGGATTCGATCGGGACCGGCGGCACGAATCTCGTACTCCAGGCGGGCCCGGTCCTCATCGTTTTGAATTTCGGTAATCTTTTCCACCAGGCCATCGATACCCGTCTCAAGTCCGCGTAAGGCCTTTTGCAGGGACTCCTGGAATGTTCGACCCATGGCCATGACCTCACCCACTGCCTTCATCTGCGTGGAAAGTCGGTCAGTGGCTCCCGGGAACTTCTCAAACGCGAAACGCGGAATCTTGGTTACCACGTAATCGATGGAAGGCTCGAATGAAGCCGGTGTAAGGCCACCAGTAATATCGTTCTGCAACTCGTCCAGGGTGTAACCAATCGCGAGCTTTGCCGCCACCTTGGCTATGGGAAAACCGGTAGCCTTTGAGGCCAGCGCCGAGGAACGCGACACACGGGGATTCATCTCAATCACCACCAGTCGCCCGTCCTCGGGATTGATAGCGAATTGCACATTGGAACCGCCGGTCTCAACCCCGATCTTGCGCAGTACCGCCAGTGATGCATTCCGCATCACCTGGTATTCCTTGTCGGTAAGGGTCTGGGCCGGGGCCACAGTGATGGAGTCACCGGTATGCACGCCCATCGGGTCGAGGTTCTCAATCGAACACACGATAATGCAGTTATCGTTACGGTCCCTGACTACCTCCATCTCAAACTCTTTCCAACCGAGCACTGACTCTTCCAGCAACACTTCATCGGTGGGGGAATAATCCAGCCCGCGGGCCACGATCTCCTCAAATTCCTCGCGGTTATAGGCAATACCGCTGCCGGATCCACCCATGGTGAAAGACGGACGAATGATGGTGGGGTAGCCGATTTCGGCCTGTACGGCCAGGGCTTGCTCAAGGCTGTGTGCAATCCTCGCTCTTGGCACTGCCAAGCCGATTTCCTGCATGGCGTCACGGAATTTTTCGCGGTCCTCGGCCATGTCTATGGCTTCGCGACTGGCCCCTATCAATTCCACGTTGTATTTCTGCAGCACGCCTTCCCGGACCAGATCCAGCGCGCAGTTCAAGGCGGTCTGTCCACCCATGGTAGGCAGCAAGGCCTGCGGGCGTTCCTTGGCGATCACGCGCTCCAGGGCACGCCAGTCTATGGGTTCGATGTACACCGCATCTGCGGTTTCCGGGTCGGTCATGATGGTCGCCGGGTTGGAGTTCACCAGGACCACCCGGTACCCCTCCTCACGCAGCGCCTTACAGGCCTGGGCTCCCGAGTAATCAAACTCGCAGGCCTGCCCAATCACGATAGGGCCGGCCCCAATAACCATCACGCTCTGGATGTCGTCACGTCTCGGCATAGTTGCTCAGGGCCTTAACCAGGTATTATTAACAACATTAAATATCATCTGTAACTATTTTATTTATAACGATTTACTGAGATTTTCATTTTTTCTGATTTCCACCCGGTGTCTCAGCATCAACTTTACGAATTTCTCAAACAGCGGGCGCACATCGTGGGGACCCGGACTCGCCTCCGGGTGTCCCTGGAAACCGAAAGCTGGCCACTTGGTATGACGGATGCCCTGCAAGGTTCCATCAAACAAGGATCGATGGGTCGCCTCCAGGTACTCGGGCATATCGGCCTCGTCAACACAGAAGCCATGGTTCTGGCTGGTAATCATGACCTTGCGGGTTTCCAGGTCTTGCACTGGGTGGTTACCGCCGTGGTGGCCAAACTTCATTTTCATTGTCTTGACGCCGCAGGCCAGACCCAGCAACTGGTGACCCAGGCAAATTCCAAATATGGGAATACCAGTCTCCAGTAACTCGCGGATAGCCTTGATGGCGTAATCACACGGCTCGGGATCCCCTGGACCATTGGACAGAAATACGCCATCAGGCGCCATGGCCAGCACCTCGGCGGCGGGCATTCGGGCCGGCACCACCGTCATACGGCAACCGTAATCCGACAAAATCCGAAGGATGTTGCGCTTGATACCGAAATCGTAGGCCACCACATGCAGGCGGTGGGCCTTGCTCGGGAAGTACTCCACGTCCGGCCAGACTGTGCCCTCGTTCCACTGATATATTTCGCGGGTGGATACCACTTTGGCTAAATCCATACCCTTTAGCCCGGGAAATGCGCGAGCTGCCCTGACCGCTCCGGCCTGGTCCATCTTTCCGGCCTGCAAGCACCCTGACTGGGCACCCTTCTCCCTCAGGATTCGCGTCAGTTTGCGGGTATCAATACCGGCAATAGCGACGACGCCGGCCTGGCGCAAAAATTCGTCCAGCGGCTTTTCTGCGCGCCAGTTGCTGTGTAAAAGGGGCAAATCCTTGATGATCAGACCGGCTGCATGCACACGATCAGATTCCAGATCTTCGCTATTGGTGCCGGTATTGCCGACATGCGGGTAGGTCAAAGTGACGATTTGTCTGCAGTACGAGGGATCGGTGATGATCTCCTGGTAACCAGTCATCGAGGTATTGAATACAACCTCACCGGCCGATTGTCCTTCAATACCGATGGATACCCCATGAAAGATAGTGCCATCTTCCAGTGCCAAGAGTGCGGGCGTCGTCACAATCGCTTCCTTAGAATTACAAACGTTAGGCACGAAGCGGTTCAACGCCGGCGGATATAGAAAGCGGGGCGGGTTTGCTT
>JAPHSC010000076.1 GCA_026193125.1 Gammaproteobacteria bacterium | reverse complement strand
GGCGCCCTGGAGAGGATTACTCGGGACTGCGCCCCTCGCCCCTGCGGGGTCGTCGCCGCCAGCGGCGACGCTTGTCGGCCCGCTCCGCGGGCCTCGGATCGAACCGGAGGTCTCATCCAAACCCAAGGGCACCAAATAAGAAGCCACCCGAATGGGTGGCCTATTATTTGGCGCCCTGGAGAGGATTCGAACCTCTGACCCCGCGCTTAGGAGGCGCGTGCTCTATCCTCTGAGCTACCAGGGCATAGAGGTCCGGGAACCCCTGAAATAGTGGTGGAGCCGAAGGGAGTCGAACCCTCGACCTCCTCATTGCGAACGAGGCGCTCTCCCAACTGAGCTACGGCCCCACTGAAGGTGCGCTATTCTATCACCCGTTTCCGGATTGACCAGCACCTGCCCAAAATTAATTGGACATTCGGCGACCACGGGGTGTGTGATGATGGGTAGCATCCCGACCCATGACTGATATAGATGGAGACTCCAAATGCTAAAACCAGGCAGCGTAGCACCCGAGTTCAAATTGCCAGACGAAGATGGCAACACGCGAACCCTTGCAGAGTTCCTGAAACATGGGCCTTTGATCGTTTACTTCTATCCCGCAGATTTCACGCCGGGATGTACCAAGGAAGCCTGCAGCATCCGCGATTTGCATGACGACATCATTAAGTCTGGACTGCAGATTGTTGGCATAAGTCCCCAGTCGCCCGAAAGCCATACCCGTTTTCGCGAAACTCACAAACTTCCATTCCCGCTCCTGGCGGATGAAGACAAGCAGGCCGTCAAGCTCTACGACGTCAATGGCCCTCTGGGAATCGGTGTGCGTCGCGCCACCTTCCTGATCGATAGCAAGGGAGTGATCCAGGACGCGGTGCTGGCGGACCTGTTTATTGGTGAGCATACAGAGTTCATTAGCAAGGCGATCGCCCTGAACAGCTAGAACACCGACTTACCCTGGCGGGGAAAGACGGCTGCAAACAAAGCGGACTTTCAGGATGCTGAACCTTTTGGCCAGACTGGCCTTAATTAGCCGAATATTAGCGTGCACAAACAGAACGCAAGCTACCTAGGCGCCGGTGAGATCCTTGCGAGGATCGAAGTTGGTTTCACTGGCCAGTTCATCCAGTAATTCCCTGGCCTTCGCCGACAAGGTCTGTGGCATCACCAGTTTGATCACGACGTATTGATCCCCCGGTACCTTGCCGGGCAGACCTTTCCCGGCCAGACGCATACGCTGACCTGCCTTCGTCGTAGCGGGTAATTTCATACTTACCGTCCCGCCCAGCGTCGGAATATTTACTGATTTTCCCGCGCCCAGCTCCCACGGAGCCACCGGCAACTCCAGCGTGACATCCTTGCCGTCCACTTTGAAGTTGCGATGCGGAATCAGGGCAATTTCCAGAAATAGATCGCCAGACGATGCCCCTCCCATTCCCGGTGCGCCCTGTCCCTTCAGGCGTATCTGCTGGCCGTCCTGAACCCCCTCCGGGATTTTTACATTCAGGGTGCGCGAACTACCATCGGGTTGGGTTAACTGCAAGCTGCGCGTAGCGCCTGCGTAGGCATCTTCCAGGCTGACATCCACGTGGTAGCGCAGATCCCTGCCGCGTTGAACTCGCTGGCCACGCTGACCTCCGGCGGAGCGACGGCGTCCGAACAAAGTCTCGAAGAAGTCGCTGAAGTCGCCACTGCCCAAGTCGGAATCGGTATGGACGCCGAAACTGCTCTCCCACCCTGGCGGCGGTCTGAATTGCTGACCACCCGTGTATCCGGCCTTGCGTAATCCGTCGTATTCGCCGCGCTTTTGGGGGTCTTTCAAGACTTCATAAGCCTCCCCCAGCTCCTTGAATTTGTCCTCCGCCCCGGCCTCCTTACTCACGTCAGGGTGATACTTCCGCGCAAGTCGTCTGTAAGACTTCTTGATCTCATCGGCGGTGGCATTTTCCTGCACCTCCATGATCTTGTAGTAGTCTTTAAATTCCATGGGCCCTCACCCTCTATTTTTTGCGAGCCTGCCCTGAAAGATTGGCCCATTGGACACAATTTCAAGGGCAGCTAGCCCTCCAATACACTAATCCTGACTTGTCTTGCATGCCCGGTGTGACGATGCTCCCAAAGGAATATCCCTTGCCAGGTTCCCAGGTCCAGACGCCCTTCCACGATGGGCAAGGTGATGTCTGATTGGGTCAGGACAGATCGTACATGGGCTGGCATATCATCCGGGCCTTCCTGATCATGTTCGAACAGTGGGTCACCATCGGGCACCAGTCGCGACATGAATCGCTCCAGATCGCGCAGCACCGCAGGATCAGCGTTCTCGCATAACATCAAGGATGCACTGGTATGTCGAATGAAGACGTTACACAGACCGCTGCTCAGGCCCCAGCCGTCAAGAAGCTGGCCTACCTGGTGGGTCAGGTTGTAGCAACCCCTGCCCCGGGTCTGAATTTGCAGCGTCTCGGTTTTCACCCGTCAGTCCTTGCTTGAGTTACAACTGTAAATATCGTTCCGATAGACCAGCGGGTTGCCTGACCACCTATGCAGAATCCGGTGTCACTTGAGCACGGCTTCCCTGCCGTGCACACTCGAATCCCGGTGCAGTGAGGCCGCGGAATACTGTTCAAGTGCCGTGACCGGGCTCACTCGCTGGTTGCAGGCCCCTGATTTTCGACCTCGGGGACCCCCACGCGGATCTCACCGTACTTCAAGGCCAGAGTCTTGACCTTTCCGAACCAGGGACGACTGAGGATAAAAATATCTTGGTATTGGTCATCGGCGATCGGTTTTATTTTTTTGCTGCCACTGAACTCCGCGACAATGGCCGGTATGGTGTTGCTATGAGCAACCACAAGTACGATTTTGCCTTTGTGTTTCTTTTCAATAACCTTTTGCAGACCAATATAGTCCGTTGGCTCGTAGTAGTTGAGCGAGAGCTTCAGGCGATTGGCCAGCGGACGCGCCGTCTCCTCGCTGCGCCGAGTGTGGGTAACATAAATGGCATCGACACCAGCCACCACATCCACGTCCGCCAGCATCTCGGCCAACAAGTAGGCACGCAGCTGCCCGTCTTTGCTCAAGGGCGGATCATCGGCTGGTTGCAGGGCCTTCTCGGCGTGGCGAACAACGATCAGCGTGGAGGTTGCCTGGTTCTCGAAATACCAGGCAATGAGAAGCACGAACAAGAAATAGCTGAACAGGATAACTGGGATGCGGCGTGTACCCTTGGGCTTACGCTTTCTTCTCGCTTCATGAATCATTTCTGCTCATCCTGCCCAGGGTTTGATGACCGGGCATTATCAAGCACCTGGTAATCCCCTTCTATCGTAGTACCAGTCATACCAGCTCCCGGTGCCGTGGGCCCGGCGGGGCCGCCCATGCCGAGCTTGCGCCTGAACCACCACACTCGAATCGCGAGTACTGCCGCCACCACCAATGCCAGGGCCAGGAAGAACACGAAAAATACTAACCCGAGAGTCATTGCCACAGCAAAACCAACTGCCGAGAGCAACACGACCAGCCATGCCTGCAAGGGGCCGCGTTGCTCGGGAAATTCGATGCGAAATCGGGGTTGTTGCACGTTTTTTTTCACTCACAGGCAGATTGCCTGCCAATTCTACGCTAATGGATGAGCAATCTCTCAACCTGTCTGTGCTGACCCGTCAATTTAGCCTTTTCAATCGAAAGACAACGCACTCCGTTGGCGCAAACATACGCGAGCAATTCCCTCACTGAATCGAATTGCGTCCCGCCTATCGTCGGGGTGAGCAAATGCTGGAACTGTCGGATTTTCTTACAGTTTTGTGTCCGTCACGGCAAGTTTGTATTCAGTCTTTGCCCTACCACGTTGAAATATAGGTGGATTTCCGAGATGGCTTGAAACTTGCTGGAATCTCCCGGGGTACTTCATGTGCCCTGGACGGGTTTAACGTTAGAAGGCAACCAGGTGCATTCTCAGGAGCGACCCTTGCTATCGAACCACAAGCACGACAACACTCGGCCCGCCCTATCTGCTGAGGCCTTCACCCAATGCATAGCCGCTCTACTTGGAATTGTTAAAGGCATTGTCCCTGGCGACACCCTAAACGAACGGGACGTGTTAGCGCTGAACGCATGGCTCTGTTACCACGAGGAATTGCTGGACCTATGGCCTGCAAATGTCATCGCCGAGCGGATCAGCGAGGTACTGGCCGAACGAAAAATGCCCGGCGCGGAAGCCAAGGACCTGAGCAATGCTCTTACCCTTGTCCTGAACTGGGGTTTTGTCCCGCCCGGACGCCTGGATCCTTTGGCCGCAGACGAAGCCATGGAGCCATTCCAGACAGTGGAAATTCCAGGGCACTCGTTTTTATTCTCCGGGCAATTCCTTTACGGTGCCCACAGTCGCTGTGAGGCGGCGGTACTCCAGCGTGGCGGTCTGGCGGACAAAACTGTGGGACCCTCACTGGATTACCTGGTCCTGGGATCGCTACCGCGATCCGGTGCTCCCGGAAGTGAGTTTCCTGCGGTCCTCAAGACCGCGCGAGAATTGCGTCGCAGGGGTGACAAAATCAGCATCGTCTCAGAACAGGC
>JAPHSC010000403.1 GCA_026193125.1 Gammaproteobacteria bacterium | reverse complement strand
GCGCCGCCACGACCATACAGCTTGCCGTCACGTATCACGGGCTGCCACGGCTCCAATCCATCACGCCAGCCGGAAAACTCGGGCTGCTTGTCGAGGTGATCGTACAGCAACACTGTCTCCTCGCCCTGTCCGGGTATTTCACAGAACAGCAAGGGCGTGCGTCCGGGCGCACGAACCACTTCCACCTGCATGCCCTTGATAGGCTGTTCCCGGCACCACCTTTCCATCAGTGCGACAGCCTTGTCCATGTGCCCGTTCTTTTCCCAGTCAGGGTCAAACAATGGGGATTTGTTCGGTATTTTGATGTATTCGCACAATTCCGGAATGATGCTGTCATCCCACATGCCGCTGACAAATTGCTTGACCTTTGCTGAGTCCATCTTTCTAGTCCATTTGAGACAATGAAGTGTGAATTCTACCCAATGCCCGGTCGTCACGCATCTTGCGGATAACCGAGGGCCCGTCTTGCGAGTTCCGGTGTGGGCTCAGTCCGAAGCCAGTGGCAGGCTGAAAAAATTTCGCGCATTTGCGGTGGTCAAATGCGCCAATTCATCCATGTCCCGTCCAGTGCACGCGGCAACCGTTTGCAGTACATGCAACAGGTACATCGGTTCATTTCGCCTGCTGGCAGGCCTGGGGCGCAGATCCCTGGGCAAGAGGTAGGGGGCATCGGTCTCAAGCATGAGTCTGTCGTCGGGAATTTGGGACACCAGTTCGCGCAAATGCACACCTCGTCGTTCATCACAAATCCAGCCCGTGATACCGATATACAGACCCAGGTCCAGGTAGGTATGCAATTCCTCGGCCTCACCGGTAAAACAATGCGCCACTGCGCGTGAAATGCCCGCAAGGTGTTCGCGCAAAATACCCACGAATGCGTCATGCGCGTCACGCTGATGCAGGAACACCGGAAGTTGATTTTCCTGCGCGAGTTCCAATTGCAGATGAAAGGCTCTGGCCTGGTCCTGCGGAGGGGAGAAGTTTCGGAAGTGATCCAGCCCGCACTCACCCACGGCTACTACCTGGGGCAGTTCATACAATTCTCGCAGTTGCGGAATGCATTGATCATCCATATCTGCGGCATGGTGTGGATGGATGCCCGCGGTGGAGAAAAAATGTCCTGGCCTGCTGGCCGCAAGCTCGGCAGCAGCGCGGCTGGTTTCGACCGTACTACCGGTAATGATCAGGGTATCGACGCCTGCTGCGCAGGCACGATCTATCACATCCTCGCGATCGTGATCAAAGCTGTCATGGGTGAGGTTGATGCCTATGTCTACGAGGTGCATGGATGCGAAAACCTTAAACTCTGCCTGAAATGCATTGGTGTAACCGCGCTGTCGGTTGAGATTCTCATTGCTGTTCGTGAGTGGCTAGTCGCTTTGCCAGCGGAATGCAGCCGCGCCGGTGAACAGGAATACCACGCTCATAAGACCCAGCGCGGACAACTGCGGCATGACCTGGGTCAGCGTGGCACCGTCGAGCATAACGGCCCTTGCCGCATCCAGGATATGGGTGAGAGGAAAAATCCTGGCCAGCATCTGGACCGCCGGATGTGATCCCTCGAGGGAAAACCAGACACCCGAGACCAGCATCATGGGCCAGGTCAGCATGTTAAGGACGCCGCCGGCCAGTTCTTCGCTGGTAAACCGTGCCGCAACAACCAGTCCCAGTGAAATGAGGCAAATCGCGCCAACCAATGCCACGATGAACAAGGTCGCGTAGCTGCCCTGCATACGGAAATCGATGAAGTACCGAGTGCCAATGTAGACGAATACAGTTACCGCCATGATCAGGATCAGGCGCGAGAGTACCTGGGCGATAATGAACTCGATGGGTCGCAGCGGTGTTGCGTTAAGTCTTTTCAGGAATCCGTTCTTGCGATAACGCACGACCACATAGCCCACGCCGAACAGGCAACTGAACATCATGTTCATACCCAGTATGCCCGGCAATAACCAGTCCACGTAGCGCACGGCCTCGCCGGACACTTCGGCCCTGGCGATTCCAGGATCTGTCTGCAACAGCAGTCGTTCAAGAATATAGCCCTTGGGCGCCTCGGGGTTTACCCAGTAGCGATCCTCTGGCTCAAACTGCAGCAGCATATCGATCTTGTGCCTGGCCACCTTGCGTACAGCGTCGGCCTGGTCGGCGACCGTGAAAAATTCAATGTACTTTGTTTGCAGGAAGGGGTGTAGCTGTTCATCGATCTGCCCGGTCTGTTGCAGCACGGCTACTTTAAACATCGGACGGCCCTGGCCGGAAAAAATAAAGCTCAAACCCAGTACCAGTAGTACCGGAAGAAATATATTCCAGCCCAGGGTGCTGCGATCCCTGAGGAACTCCACGTTACGTGCGTTCAATACAGCAGCAATACGGCGAATCATGTGCGCAAATCCTCGCCGGTTAACTCGAGGAACAAGTCCTCCAGGTTGCGTGGCCGTACCTGCATGCGATTAAGATTGATATTCCTTTCCACCAGCATGGCCAGCGCCAGATTTACATCGGGTGTTGAGATCTCGATGTAGTCACCGCGCTCAAGTACCGGGAATGCGAAGTCGACCAGGGGGGATGGCAGGTCGGACTTGGGCAGTTCCAGGATGACGTCGTCAAAGTGCTCCTTCAGCAAGGCTTGCGGTGAGCCCTGGGCGATAATCTTGCCTTGATCCATGATCGCAATTTCGTCACACAGGCGGTAAGCCTCTTCCATGTAGTGCGTGGTCAGGATGACAGTCTTGTCATTTTCCTTGATGCGTTCCACCAACTCCCAGAAGTTCCGCCGGGCCTGGGGATCCAGGCCGGTAGTTGGCTCGTCCAGAAACAGGATTTTTGGATCATTGACCAGGGCGACACCCAAAAGCAGTCGCTGGCGCTGACCTCCGGAAAGTTTGCGGTTATCCCGCTTGAGCAGTTTTTCCAGAGAACACATCTGGATCACTTGTTCCAGGTCTGCGCCATGCTTGTACAGCCGCCGAAACAGCTGCAGGGTTTCAAGCACGGTCAAGTGGTCCTGCAGGGCAGTGCTCTGGAACTGGATGCCTACCTCGTCGCGGAACCTGGGTCCTATGGCGTGACCCTCGTAGAGGATCTCGCCACTGGTCGGCGGCATGATGCCCTCCATCATTTCAACTGTCGTGGTTTTGCCGGCACCATTGGGCCCGAGCAAGCCAAAGCAGCTCCCGCGGCGGACGCTGAAATTCACCCCATCCACCGCGAGTACGGCAGGATAGCGCTTGACCAGGTCACGAACTTCCAATACTTCGTCTGGCTTGCTCATGCCCCGGTTCTCATTGCTATCCGGATTGCCGATGCTAGTGCTCCCAGTAAAAAGGTGCCCGCTCACGCGGATGATTACCGATTTCGTTCATGCTCATGGAGTCGTAAAGCCGCCCGTTGACCATGACATAACGGATGCTCTCGGTATTCTTTATGTCAACCAGCGGATTTTTTTCCATGATGACCAGGTCCGCGAGTTTGCCCACCTCGATGGAGCCAATTTCCTCATCCATGCCCAGGTAACGTGCCCCGGCGATAGTGGCGGCCTCCAGGACCTTTAGCGGAGGCATGCCGCCTTGGGCAAACATCCACATCTCCCAGTGTGCCGCCAGACCCTCACGCTGACCGTGCGCACCCAGTTGTACCGAAACGCCGGCTTGCTGCAGGCGGTTGACTCCCTCGGCAACTGCGACATGGTTGTAATCCCATTCCGGGGCCTTGGATCGGCGAATCGCACGGGCCGCCACGAGGTTCGGTGGTGTAAAATTGATCAGGCGCTGGTTCTCAAATACGTCGTCATGAGCGTACCAGTAGTTCTCGCCTTCGAGTCCACCGTAGGCCACGCCCAAGGTAGGGGTATAGCCCGATTCGGTCTGCGACCACAGTTGCACCACATCATCATAAAACCTCCAGATAGGCAGCGCGTGTTCGATGCCGGTATGGCCATCCAGCAGCATATTCATATTGGTCTGGAATAATGCGCCGCCCTCGGGTACCACATTCATGCCTATCTCGCGCGCGGCTTCAAGGATTTGCTGGCGTTGATTGCGACGGGGCTGGTTATAGCTCTTGACGCTTTCAGCCCCAATGGCCTTCATGCGACGGATATGGGTCAGTGCATCCTCAAGACTGTCAACGTGGGCGGTGATGTCCGCAGTGGCGCCATACAGGATTGTCCCCGTACTGAATATTCGCGGTGCGGTGATCAAGCCTGCACGCTGCATTTCCTTGGCCGTGAAGATCGTGCTGTTGTCGTTGGAGGGGTCATGAATAGTGGTGACGCCAAAAGCCAGGCTCGCATAGTTGTACCAGTTTTGCTCGGGCACAATTTCCCCACGGCCCTCACTACCATGCCAGTGCACGTCGACAATGCCGGGCATAATAGTCATGCCGCCGGCGAGAATCAGCTTGGCGTCCTTCGGTATCGGGGTGTCCACCCGACTGCCCACGGCCGCGATGCGATTGCCGTCAATGACTACCACACCGTCCTCAATCACCTGGTCACCATTCATGGTGATAACGCGCACGCCGGTGAAAGCAATCTTGCCCTCGCGCGCGGCGAATGGTACCTGGAACCCGATACTCAATGACTGAACCTGGTCGAGGCCCAAAGCCTTCTTGTCACCTGCGGTAAACATGTCTTCCTTGGCCTTCGCCAGGGGCAGGCTGTAAAGGGTCGGGCCAAGTGACCAATACAGTTGTTCGCCGTCGCCGGACCAGTGCAGGAATTCACCTGCATCCGAGGACAGGCGCAGCACCGGCAGGCTATCCATCTTGGGACTTACCTCTACTGCTTTTCCAGTCGCCGGAAGAGGGGTCAACCAGGCATTGAAACGTTCCCGAAATGCCAGCCACTTGCCATCGGGTGACACCTGGTAGTCCGTGGCCCAGGTGCTGTGTGCCAGTACTTGCTCCTCGCCTGTACTCAGGGTTCGCCGGACAAACTCCAGCTTTCCGTCGGCCATATCCTTGATGTCGTAGGCGCCGCCGCTTTCCCGCTCGAAATATATCTCGTTGGCAGATTGACCGTAGCGTGGCCGCTGGCCGTCCCGAAAGAGGAAATCGGGTTTGCCACCAGCCGCGGATATCTCGTAGATACCCGGTTCCTCACCCCACCAGGGTGAGCGCAGTGAATCGCCCGACATCTTGCGGAACACGATGCTTTGACCATCGGGAGAAAAAGAGGGTTCCGCGTAATGACCTGGTTCCGCAGTGATGACCTGCCCGCGGCCGCCGGTGGCAGCAATAACGCGTATCGCGCCCAGTTCATCGTCGTCCCAACTCACATAGACGATCTTGCTTCCATCGCGGGAAAATGAGGGAAAGTACTCGAAATGATCATTTTGTTCCGTCAGGCGAACCGGCACACCTTCCGGCAGGGTGCGTTGGTATAGATGCCCCAGGGCGGAATACACTACTGACTTGCCATCTGGAGAGACATTTACCCAACGCAACATCTTGACGTCCACCTGGGGCGGAGCGACAGGCGTGGCAAAGCGCACAGTCTTGCGTGCATTTTCCGTTTTCTTTACGTGGAAAGGAATGTCACTGAGCTGTTTGCTCGTCAGGTCCAGGCGATTGAGTTTCCCGCCGGCCCAGAACAGCAATCCGTCATTGCCCGGCAACCAGGCCATACTTGGATACAGGCCATGAATCGCCCATGTCTCCTGATTGTCTCTGTCCAGCTTGGTGAATATTGAAGATTCGACGCCACTATTCAGGTCCTTGATGAACAAGACGGTGTCCTTGCCGACCCTGCGAACAAATGCCAGTCGACTGCCGTCCGGGGACGGGGTGGGGCGCACGGCGCCGCCAGGTCCACCCGCCAGTTGCCGAATCTCACCGCTGCTCCGGTCAAGTCGATTGATCACATAAATGCCGCTGTGCGGATTTTTGTCATACTCAAAATAGGGTCCGGGAGTGGCATCTTCGCTGTAATACAGAAAACGGCCATCGGCTGAGAAAGCCGGCTCATTAATGTCTTTCTGATCGGTTTTGCGTTCCACAACCTGTATGCCTTTGCCACCGGCCACGTGATACAGCCAGATTTCGCCGGCACCCAGAGAGCGCTGCCGGGTGAAATGCTTGCGTACCGCAATGTAGTTTCCATCCGGCGTCCACGCAGGGTTGTGAACCAGGCGAAAGTCTTCGCTGGTAATCTGCGCCATGTCCTTGCCCCGCAGGTCCATGGTCCAGAGATTGTCGGCGCCACCACGATCACTGATGAAGGCGATTCGAGAGCCATCCGGACTAAACCGCGGCTGCATATCCCAGGCCATACCACGCGTGATTGCCTTGGCCTCACCACCTTCAATCGGCAGCAGGAATATGTCGCCCAGCAAATCAAACACTACCTGGGTCCCGTCGGGACTGATGTCCAGGCTCATCCAGCTGCCTTCATGGGTGTCGATATTGATCTTGACCACATCACCCGGTGGGTTGTTAATGTCCCAATGCGCGATATCGCTCTTTTCGGTAGCCTTCTCTGCGGCCTGGGTGGCAACAAAGGGAAGCAGGGTTGCGGCCAACAGCCACAAGCAAGATCTGGTCAGTGTCATGAGCGGGTTCCGTCGTGTGAAAGCAGGAGACAAGCACCGGGTCCGGCCCGGCTTATGCTGGCGAATGCTAACGTATTGGCACGGGTGCGTCGATTCCCGAATGTCTGGCGATAGTCAGACATGCCCGGCCTTGGTAGGCTAGGTTCCCGTTGCCAGCCATCTGGCGAGCCATAGTCGGCCCATCGATAGAGGATCCAGCGATTTCCGAGCAACTGTCCCTACTCCAGAACCTGGAATTAACCGATTCTTTGCATGTGCGTGTAAGCGGACGGGCCAGGCGCATGTCGATACGGGTGCATCCGCATGGCCAGGTAGAGGTGGTTGTTCCCAGGCGGACCCGTTCAAGCGAAGTCCAGACCTTTGTCGGTGCACACCGGGAATGGATCGAGCGCGCCAGACGCACACTTGGTGTGCAAGACCGACCGGCGATTCCGCTTTTCCCTACAGAGATAAGATTTCGTTTCGTCGATAAACGCTGGGGCGTGAACCACGTTCCCTTCGATGGTCCGATCCGCTTGCGCGCGCTAGCTGACGAAATACAGATCCACGCAGAACAGCCGGGCAATCCCAGGGGCTTCAGGTTGTTGCAGGACTGGCTCAAGCAGCAGGGCAAGCGCCTGCTGGTGCCCAGACTTGAGTCTCTTTCCAGGGAAACGGGACTTCGCTTCATGCGCAGTCAAATACGCCTGCAAAGAAGCCGCTGGGGGAGTTGCTCGTCAATGGGGTCCATCAGCCTGAATGCGGCCGCACTTTTTGTTGAGCCTGCCCTGGTTGATTACCTGATCCTGCATGAGCTGAGCCATACCCGACACATGAATCATTCAGCAAAATTCTGGAGCCTGCTGGATAGCCTGGCGCCGGGCGCCAGGAAGCTGGACCGGGCACTCAACCTGGCTTGGCGCGATGTGCCGCCATGGCTTTACCGGCGCTAGGGACGGGCCATCTATGTACCAGGGCTCCCAGGTATCCACGCCTGCTATCAAGGGCTTGCTGCTGACGAATGTCCTGGTGTTTCTGCTGTTCAGTCAGCCCGCTTTTGGGCGCCCGATCCTCGGCCTTTTCGCACTCTGGCCACCGGGCCACTTCATGCCATGGCAACTGGTCAGTTACGCCTTTATCCATGGTGACTTCGGGCACCTGTTTTTCAATATGTTCGCCTTGTGGATGTTTGGTACGCAAATCGAGTACGCCTGGGGTACTCGACGGTTCCTGATTTTTTACTTTGGTTGCGTGATAGGTGCGGCGCTCACGCAATTACTTACGGCCTACCTGAGCGGGCTGGTTTATCCGACTGTGGGTGCCTCCGGCGGCGTGTTTGGAATTCTATTGGCCTTCGGCATGATGTTCCCCAACCGAAAATTGATGCTGCTGTTTCCACCGATTCCCATCAAGGCGAAGTTTTTCGTGCTCGGTTATGGATTGCTTGAACTGTGGCTGGGTGTATTTGGAATGCAGACGGGCGTGGCGCATTTTGCCCACCTGGGAGGCATGTTCTTTGGCTTTGTACTCATCCAGTACTGGCGTGGCCGCTGGCCTTTTCATTCACAGCGGATCTGAGGCATTGAGAAGCCTTCATCCCGCCGTACTGCGAATCCTGTGGTGGGTGCTTTTTCCAATATTTGTTCTGTTCATTCCTGTTGGTGTTTTAGCCCACAGGCGTGCGCTGAAACTTCCTGAAGCCACGGGAGCACGCCTGGGTGCCTTCGGTGACTCGAAAGACAGTCCGGTGCGTGTCTTGGTGATCGGTGAGTCTCCGGTCGCCGGGGTGGGGGTGAAGTGTTTTGATGAGAGTCTGCCTGCACGCTTGGCCGCGCACCTTTGCAGTACTGGTGGAAGGCCGGTGACGTGGCAAGCTCTGGGCTGGAACGGCATTCGGCTGGCACAACTGCTTGAGCGATTGAAGCGGCAGGCAATGCCCAAGGGTGACTGGGTGATCTGGGTGGGAGGCGTGAATGACACAACGGCGCTCACCGGTCTGGCGACCTGGCGCCGGACGCTTCGCGAACTGGGGCTGTTTGTATCTCAATCCGGATCCGGCAGCCCGGTTTTTTTCGAGATTCCGCCGATGCATCTGTTTGCGGGAATCCCACAGCCCTTGCGCTTTCTGTTTGGACTCAGGGCCGCATTGCTGAATGCGGAATTGGCCGCAGTGTGCAGGGAAAACGGTTGGTTATTACTGGCCACCGATCTGGCCATGGCTGCCGATTTCCTGGCCGAGGATGGTTACCATCCCTCGGCCAGGGGCTGCGATCAGTTGGGGCGGGCCCTCGCGCTGGCCCTGCTCAAGTCTTCAGGAGCCTCTGATTTAGTCTGGACGCACCAGAGGCTCCTTAGCCCTGGTCCAGTAATTCCCGAAGATTGATTACCGCCGAATTGGCGCGTGCCAGGTAGGAGGCCATGACCAATGAGTGATTCGGGAACATTCCGAAAGCATCTCCATTCAGAATCATGGGGCTGCCCATGGGGTGCAAACTCGCCTCCAGCTCTCGAATGATCTGACGCAGACTGACTTCTGCGTTCTTGTCCTTGAGTACCTGGCCAAAATCAAACTGCGCCGCACGCATAAAGTTGACCAGGGCCCAAGAGGTGCCGCGCGCCTCGTAAAATACGTCATCGATGAGCAACCAGGGGGTCTTGACCGCGAGACTGTCGGTACTCGGCGAGCTTGCGGTGGCCGAGGGATCATTCGCGAGGTCCGTGTTGACTCTCTCCTGACCCACGCTGGCGCTGAGACGCTGGGAAAGGCTGCCAAGCCGTTTTTCCACTACCGCCAACCATTCCCGCAAATTGTCGGCGCGGGCAAAGAACTGGGTGTTCGACTGATTTGGATCCTGCAGCCTGAGCAAGTATTCATTCAGGTCTGCGATGGCTTCACGGTACTTGCTTTCGCTGGGTGGAAGCAGCCATGAGTCGTTATCAAAGTTAAACGCCGGTTCCGCTTTGGACAGGGAGGGATCCTCGGTAGATTGAGACTGGGATCGACTGTAGTCATTGCGCAGCACACGGGCCAGGTCCCTGACCTGGGTGAGGACTCCCAGTTCCCAGGCGGGTATATTGTCCAGGAACACACTTGGCGGAGTGATGTCATTGCTCAAGTAACCGCCTGGCTTGTCCAGAAGGGTAGTAGCGACCTGAACCAGGGTGTGTGTGGTGGCATAGCCGACTACCTCGGCACCACCGTCGGGACCTTTGAGTATCCAGTACAAATCTGGCTCCCTGGACCAGTACCAGGCCAGGCTGATCTGGGACAGGAGAAACAGTGCCAGCAGGGCATAGCCGGTGCGCCTGCGCCAGCTGGCCGGCTTCGCGTTACGGTTGCTGGCACGCTCAAGCCTGCGTTGGTTCCACCAGTTCTTGATTCCTGCAAATCCGATAGCCATCTCCGGTTCTCCATCCAGGTTGTGTTCTAGTCAGGGCTGCGCACAGCTCACGGTGTTTCGACACTCGGCCAGAGCGCTTGTTCCAACTCCGGCAACATTCTCGCCGCTGGACCCTGTAAGCGGAAATCCGCCAGGCGGGACAGTGGTGTTTTGTCCAGGTTGACTTCCAGAAAGCGGGCGCCGCGGGATTTTGCCAGTTCCGCCAGTCCCGCGGCAGGGTACACCATGGCCGAGGTTCCGATTGCGATAAACAGGTCGCAGTCTTCACTGGCCTCGGTTGCCTTCAGGTGAGCGTAGGCCGGGATAGATTCACCAAACCATACCACGGCGGGCCGTAACGGGGCCTGACAGGCCGGGCAGGGTGGTGGTTCGCCCTCACCGCAGGGAGCATCTGGCAGGCAACCTGGGCGACTACAGCGCGAACGCATGATATTACCGTGATATTCCACGACATCGACACTTCCCGCCCGTTGATGGAGTCCGTCCACGTTCTGGGTAAGCAAGGTGAAGCCCGGGATTCGGGCTTGCATGCGCGCGAGGGTAAAATGCGCCGGGTTGGGCTGGGCCTTGGCAATTATTTCACGACGCCAGGCGTACCAGCGCCAGACCAGGGAGGGATTGGCCAGGAAGGCTGCGGGCGTTGCCAGTTCTTCCGGGGAGAATTTCTCCCACAGACCGGTCTGTGCGTCCCGGAACGTAGGGATGCCGCTCTCTGCTGATACACCCGAGCCAGTTAGCACGGTAATGCGCGGATTGGCACGCAGTAACGAAAGCAGTTCGCAGTCTATCGACATGGTGGTCGGGGTCACCCCTGCCTTGACAAGCAAGGCCGCGAAAAAAGCAGGGGCGGCGAACCGGTTGCCGCCCCTGTTATCCTAGGCCGCCTGGCCCTTGGCCAGCTGGCGTAAGACGTAGTGCAGGATTCCGCCATTAAGGTAGTACTCTCTTTCCTTGGGCGTATCTATGCGGACCAGGGCTTTAAAGCGCGTCTGTTTGCCATCATCCGCATTGGCCACCACCGTCACTTCTTTCGCCCGGGCGTTGTCCAGGCCCTCAATGCTGATCAACTCATGTCCGGTCAGACCCAGGCTGCCAGCGTTCTCACCTTCTCTGAACTGCAGGGGCAGCACGCCCATACCAATCAGATTTGAACGGTGGATGCGCTCGAAGCTTTCCGCGATCACCGCCTGTACACCCAGCAACTTGGTGCCCTTGGCGGCCCAGTCACGGGACGAGCCGGTGCCGTATTCCTTGCCGGCAATGACTACCAGGGGAACCCCTTCATCCTTGTAGCGCATGGCGCCTTCGTAGATGGAAGTCTGCTCACCGCTGGGAATATGCACGGTCCAGCCGCCTTCGGTGCCGGGGGCCAACTGATTGCGCAGGCGTATGTTGGCGAAGGTGCCACGCATCATCACCTCGTGATTACCACGCCGGGATCCATAGGAGTTGAAATCCACGGCAGCCACACCCTGCTCAATCAGGTAACGGGCCGCCGGGCTGTCCTTGGAGATGTTACCGGCCGGAGAGATATGGTCTGTGGTTACCGAGTCTCCCAGCAAGGCCAGCACCCGCGCGTTGC
>JAPHSC010000118.1 GCA_026193125.1 Gammaproteobacteria bacterium | reverse complement strand
GCGACGGCACGGTGTCCGAGATATTGGTCAAGCCGGGCGCCCAGGTCGACGCCAAGGATTTGCTGGCGGTGTTGACCTAAAAGGTGTCAGGTTTATTTATGACCTAAAAGGTGTCAGGTTTATTTAAGTAAACAATAATCCTGACACCGGTTTGAGGCCTTTTCCAGCCTAGCGGGTCGAGTAGATGATGCCGCTCTCGCCACCACCCACGGACACGAAGCGATTCGCCCCGTAGGCCAGGCCTTTGGTGTCGTAGAGCCCGGCAACGTTAAAGGCCTGCCAGGTGGCACCATTGTCGGAGGTCGCCACCGCGTTACCGACGACTCCGTCGGCAACCAGGGTGGAGCCGGACCAGGCAAGGGCCAGGAAATTCGAGCTGCTGGGTGTGGCGACCTCTGTCCAGTTCATGCCGTCGGGACTGAAGAACAAACGCCCGCCGATGCCCCCGGCAATGAACCGGCTGCCATCCCACATCACGCACAGGGTGGTGGGTGAGTCGACGCTGACGAGCACTTCTAGCCAGGTCAGGCCATCCTGGGATACCAGCACCGCGGCTTCGTTGGGGAAGGCTTCCGCCATGGCCGAGGCGACGAACAACTGCCCGGACCAGGCCAGGCCGGAAACGGATCGCCCGCTCTGGGGCAGGGTGAGATTCTCGGTCCAGGTCACGCCGTCCACGGAGGTCAGCATGTACGCTGCGCTCGACAGGCTACCCGCCGCCACATAACGGGTGCCCGAGTAGCTGACGGCTTGCAGCCACGCTTCAGCTGCGCCCGTGTGCAGGGTGCTCCAGCTGGTGCCATTGGCCGATGACAGGATGGTGGCCCCGTCGCCCACGGCCAGGAAACGTGACCCGTCCCAATACACACCGTGCAGTCGCTGTGTGGTTCCCGATGTCCTGCTGGTCCAGGTGATGCCGTCCGGTGAGGTCACGATCTTCCCGACATCACCCACCGCCACGAACAGTGACCCGCTCCAGATTACGTCGTTCAGACCTGTGGTGAGGTTGGCCGGCGTCCTGTTCAGCCAGGTGGTGACATCCACGACCACCGACAGGTCCACGCTCAGGTGGTTGGAGGTGTGGCCGGCCGCATCCACCAGCCAGACCTCCGAGGTGAATACACCCAGCTGGGTGGTCGCCACGATGAGTTCGCCCAAAAGTGTGCCTGAGGCCAGGTTCATAGCCGGCACAGGGATAGTCGTGGTCGAGCCGTCGGCCAGCTGGATATAGGCCGTGGTGATATCCATATCCGGGTCGGTGAAGTCGACCTGCGCACTGATCTGCGTCGCCCCATCGCCGTCCATGTAATACACGGTATTCGGCGACAACAAGAGGTTGGATATGCGTGGTGCCGTGCCCTGGGCAGTATCACTGCCTCCGCCACCACCGCAAGCAGAAAGGGACAACAGAATAAGAAGTATGACAAATTTCATGGCTCGCCACCTCTGTGCATACAGATAGTCCTGCGACAGAGATAAAGCTATCAGTAGTTTGTGCAGAGCCCGGCGGGTGGCGAAATGACCCATAAAGTTGAATTCCGCCCCGAAAAGGTGCCAGGTTTATTTTTTCTGTGTCGGCGTTTGTAGCGGGCAATCGTCAGGCATATCAGCGGCCAGGGGAAGCCGTCAGTCCAGATTCCCGTCGATCATGGTGATCAAGTCGTCGGTCGCTTGCAACAGGGTTTCGGACTCGCTGTAGGTGGCGATCTGCCGGCTGAACCGATGCACCAACATGGCCTCGAACCTCGGGTCCCGCTGCAGGGGTGTCGGGTCCAGGACGAATGAGGAGGAGTTGGCCATGGGGCCATCAAAGTTGTTGCGAATCGCGATACAGGGTGAGATAGCCGGGATCAACACCGCATCGGTTTCCTCCCGGTGCCATCCGTGATTCTCGGTGACGTCGGCCACAAGCGCCGGCCATTCGGCCAGGGCCCTTCTAAGCGCCACATCGGACATGAGACCCAGTTGACCGCTCTGTAACCCGATTTTTGCGACAGTCACCAAATTAAATAGGGCCCCGTCCTCAATGTGCGTAGACTTGTGGTCAACGCTGCCATGGCCGCTGCCTGGCGAAAGATGTCAAAGTGAGCAAAGTATGAGCGATGTTGAATATGCAGGT
>JAPHSC010000206.1 GCA_026193125.1 Gammaproteobacteria bacterium | reverse complement strand
GGCAGCGGTAGCTTTATTCTGGGCAATACCTTGATTACCGGTAACCAGATGGGTGGCGCGGAAGCTGAGTTGCGCGACCAGAACTGCGGCTGCACCGGCACCGCAATTTGCCCGGCGGGTGTGTTTGTCACACGCGGCGGTAATCTGGAGAATGCGAGCAGTTGCAGTCTTGGCCAGGATGACCTGGTCGGGGTGAACCCGCTGATAGGCGACCTGGCCTTTAATGGCGGCTTTACCGAGACGCATGCCCTGCCATTGCCACCGGCAATGGACGGAACCGGCAGCGCGGCGGTGGATGCCGGCAGTAACAGTCTGTGCCCCAACAATGACCAGCGCGGAATTCTGCGCTCCGATGACGGGGACCTTAACCAGACGTTCCTGTGCGACATCGGTGCTTTCGAGCTGTTCATCCCGCGTGCCGACCTGCACATCAACAACGCCACCGTGCCTGCCCAGGTACGCAAGGGCGAGCAGTTCAGGTTGGCAGTGCAGGTACACAACGACTTTGCCAACACCATCGCCGAACAAGTGCGATTCCAGGCGAATATTCCCAATGACCTGGATCTGGTGCAGGCAGAGTGGGCCCTGGCAGGTGGTGTAATCAGCGCTTGTGACGATAACGGCGCAGGGGCAGTGAGTTGTGATATAGGTGATATGCCCATAGGCGGCACAGCTGATGTATGGCTGGACATTGCTTCCAACGGGCAGACGATATACACCGGTTTGCCAGTCACCTATGACCTGCCGGTAAATATCCAGACAGTGACGACAGACATGGTGCCGGGCAATAACCTTGCCTCGCCGAAAGTCGGTGTGATGGGTATTAGCGATGTGGCAGTGAGCGCAGTCGCCTCGGCTGCGGAAGTGGATGCCACGAACCCGGTCAGTATCACCTACACCATCGTGAATAATGGCGAGGATTATGCTTCACACATGCATTTCGGCATTCTCCTGCCGGCAGGTGTGAACGCGATCTCGGCCACGCCTGATGGCGGCGTTTGCAACATCGGTGGCGGTGATGTGAGCTGCACCTTCGCCGGTCTGGGAGCCGGTGCGGGCAGCATTAACGTCGTGGTCGTACTGGAGCCGATGATGGCGGGTGACCTGGTCATCAACGGCGAGGTCCAGGAAGATCAGTTCGAGCTGGATGCCGCTAATAACGCGGTCAGTACGGCAGTGACCTCGATTGCCATTGCCGACCTGGCGCTGTCGGGCAGCGCCAGTCACAACTCGCTGCGCACAGGCGAGAACGTGACGATTACCCTGACGGCGACCAATGCCGGTCCGTTGGCGGCCCAGAACGTGGTCATCACGGGCAGCATCCCCTCGGGTGTGAACTTCATATCCGGGACCGGGTGTTCGGCGGCAGCAGGGACCCTGACGTGTGAGCGGGATACCCTGGCCTCGGGCGACAGCACCAGCTTCACAGTGGTGCTGGGTGCCATGTCCGCTGGGGCCAAGTCCAGCAGCCTGAGTCTGGTCAGTGATACCAAGGATCCGGTGCCGGCCAATGATTCTGCCGCCATCAGCTTCTCGGTCACGGACCGCCCAAGCAGCAGCAGCGGTGGCTGCGTCAGCAACCCGGGCGCAGGGTTTGATCCCACGCTCTTGTTGTTGTTGGCGTTGACGCTGGTCGGAGCAGCATTCGGCCGCAAGCAGGCGTGAGTGCCGCAATGCACTTGTGAACAGTTGATCTGACACAGGTGTGTGCGAGGAGGCCTCTTCCCCGTAAAGGTGGAGAGGCCTTCCTATATCCCTGGTTGACGGGTATTGTTTCGGGGTCATTCGACCAGAAGGGTCGGACACTGACAGGATTTGATGGATTACGGGGGTGGCGATGAACAAGCCGATTAACTTTGCTTTAGCATCATTTCTGTTTGTGTTGGCGATCTGGACCATGTTCAGTCCCGGCCAGTCCATCTGGGTGCTGCTGTACGCACTGGCCGGGGGCATGGCCGTCATGGCCGCTTACCGGCGCTATATTCTCCCTTATATCCTGATGGTGGTGACGCTGTGTCTGCTGTGGATAGGCTGGCTCTCACCCGAGGTGGCGGCCTGGCTGGAGGCCGGTGGGCTGTCCCAGGTGTTCCTTCCGCAGGGACACGCTGCCCGGGGGCTCGTGATGCTGGCCGTGATCCTGACCCAGGCCACGTATTACCTGTACTGCTGGCGTTATTCTGTGCCTGCAAAAAAGCCTGACTAGCGCGTATCACACATGCCGACAGAGTTAGGGTTACTGTCCCCATAACTCGGGTCATGGCCGCAATATGTGTATATAATTCAGGGCCGTGGAGAAACACCCCTTGCGATTTCCTGCAAGTGTCGCAAGACACCAAGTGCACCAGGGACACCAAAAGGCCAACATGACTGGACTATTCAAACGAGATCCGGGAAGGAATCGTTAATGCAGCCGAATTTGACCCATCTTCGCCAGCTGGAGGCGGAGAGCATACACATCCTGCGGGAGGTGGTGGCCGAGTTTCACAACCCGGTGATGCTGTATTCCATTGGTAAGGATTCGTCGGTCATGTTGCACCTGGCGCGCAAGGCTTTTTATCCGTCGGCGCCGCCGTTCCCGCTGATGCACGTGGACACCACCTGGAAATTCAGGGAGATGATCGAATTCAGGGACCGCATGGCTGCGGAAAGCGGGATGAAACTGCTGGTGCATACCAACGAGGAAGGGCGGGAGCAGGGCGTCAACCCGTTTACCCATGGATCGGCCCTGTACACCCACGTGATGAAAACCGAGAGCCTCAAGCAGGCCCTGTCCAAATACAAATTTGATGCAGCCTTCGGAGGCGCGCGTCGGGATGAAGAGGCGTCACGCGCCAAGGAACGTATTTTTTCATTCCGCACCGCGCAGCATCGCTGGGATCCGAAAAGCCAACGGCCGGAGCTTTGGAATATTTATAACTCGGCCATCAAGCCCGGCGAGAGTATTCGTGCCTTCCCGATTTCCAACTGGACCGAGCTGGATGTCTGGCAATACATCTACCTGGAGAAAATTCCCCTTGTTCCCCTGTACTTCGCGAAGGAGCGCCCGGTGGTGAAGCGCGGTGGCCAGTGGATCATGGTGGACGATGAGCGTATGCCGCTGGAGGCGGGTGAGAAACCCCAGATGAAGTCGGTGCGTTTTCGGACCCTGGGATGTTACCCACTGACAGCCGCGGTGGAATCCACGGCCTCAACGCTGCCGGAAGTTATCCAGGAAATGTTGCTCACCCGTACCTCGGAACGAGAAGGGCGCATGATCGATCACGACTCCAGCGGATCCATGGAAAAGAAGAAGCAGGAAGGCTATTTTTGATATGGACACAAAGATGCAGCGGTACGGAAAATCCTGGAACGCAGGCGAGATAAAGGCCCAGCGATGAGCGGACAGTCAGAACTCATCAGTGACGATATCCTGGCTTATCTCAAGGCCCAGGAGCACAAGGGCATGCTGCGGTTCATTACCTGTGGCAGCGTCGACGATGGCAAGAGCAGTCTGATAGGTCGTCTGCTGTGGGACTCGAAGCTGATCTTTGATGATCAATTGGCCACGCTGGCAGCGGACAGCAAGAGAGTGGGTACCCAGGGTGATGATATCGATTACGCGCTATTGCTGGACGGCCTGCAGGCTGAACGGGAGCAGGGTATCACCATCGATGTCGCCTACCGTTATTTCTCCACCGACAAGCGCAAGTTCATTGTCGCGGATACACCGGGGCACGAGCAGTACACACGCAACATGGTGACCGGTGCGTCCACCGCCGAGCTGGCGGTCATCCTGGTTGATGCCCGTAAGGGCATACTCACCCAGACCCGCCGCCACAGTTTCCTGGTGTCGCTGGTCGGCATCCGCAAGGTCGTGCTGGCGGTAATCAAGATGGACCTGGTTGCTTATGCAGCCAGCACAT
>JAPHSC010000246.1 GCA_026193125.1 Gammaproteobacteria bacterium | reverse complement strand
TCAAGGTGTTCAGTAGCCCAGTCGTAACCGGCATCCAGCAGCGCCAGGTTGGACTGGATGACCTTGTCACCCTTTTTCTTGAATTTCTTGGCGATCTCCTGGCGCACAATATCCAGGTCGCGGGAATACATGCAGGACAAGATGCCGACCACGAAAATGTTCTTGCCGCGCTGCGGATTATCCACAACCTTGCGGCATTCATCTTCCATGTTGATCTCGACTACACGGTAACCCTTGGCGACCAGCGCCTCGTAGGCTTCCGTGTAGGCGGACACGATTGCGGGTTCCCGGTCCTCGCGCCACTTGCTTTCAAGCATGATGGTTGCGCCGGGCCGGAATTCGCCAGCCGCTTCCCGCCCGAGCAAGACCTGCTCGTTGAATGCGATGACCAGGTCGGCCTCGTCGCCGGCATTGGTAATGGCATCCACACCGATGCGAATGCGATTACCGCTGGCGCCTGCAGTGCTTCGGGCTGGCGGCTCGATTTCCGCCGGGATGATCTCCACGGTCCAGACACCGTTGCCCATCTTGGCGCAGAGCGTGCCAAACATCTGGCCGGCGGTCTGAGCGCCCTCACCAGAGTCCGAAATGATTTCCACGACGTGCTCATCGACCTTTTGGATCGTTGCGCTCATCGAATGGTCCGCTTTCGCGGCTTGGGCCCGGGCTTCGGGCGAAAGGGTCGATTGCATTTGCCCACGCTTCCTGATCGTTAGGTTTCTGAAAGCGGCGCGTTTTTCCGGTACCCACTCTGGCCGTGATCCGCCCTGATTTACCACCTGGGCGGCGACATTCTTCTACATCCTGTTAGCGGAACTCCCGGTGCTTTTGACGCGCCTGGACACTAGTTAACCCTGTCCAAATAAAAGCGAAACCCGTACAGTTACCTACATCGAGAACGGTTTTACGAAGGGAGAAAAACCCTTGAGTGACAAGATGTTGGCGTCAGTTGGGCCTGGAATCTGTAGCCAGTCCAAGGTTGGAGTGGTGCCTGTGGCATTATTGTGGGTGTTTGCCGAAAGCAAGCCGCTTTGGCTTGCAGGGAGTGCAGTCCGGCTGGACGGCCGTGTACAAGGTGAAAAGGCGGCCCGGAACGGCCGGTTTTTTTTCGAGCATTTGCATAATAAGGAGCATTCAGAGTCGCAAGGCAAACCAATTTGGGTGCCATTTGCGCAGGCTTGCGTATATCCCGCGGGTGGCGATACGGTGATAGCGGGAGCGACCCCTGAGCCTGGCAAGCGAATCTCAAACGACACTGATTCCGGCCATGTAATATGTACACCACACCAGTTTCGGGGAGTATCGCCTTGTCATTCAGGTCACATTCAACCGGTACGCCTGCTGCAACCCGGACGGATAATCGCTCAATGTTGAGCGCCTGGAGAAAAGCACTCCGGGTAGTGTTCTGCTTGTGGATAATCAGCCTGCCGGGCATCGCCTGGGGAAACCTGGACCTGGCCAGGGCGCAGGTTGAACGTCTGCCCAATGGGCTTACCGTCATTTTGCTTGAAGATCATGGATTTCCGGCAGTCAGCGTGCAGATGCTGTACCGGGCCGGCGGCCGCGACGAGGAGTATGGACGGACCGGGCTGGCCCATTTTCTTGAGCACATGGCTTTCCGCGCCAGCAAAAATTTCCCCGACACCGAGTTAGTAAGCCGAATTTATGCGGCCGGGGGCGAGTGGCATGGCTACACCTGGATAGATCAAACCACTTATTTTGAGACGGTTCCGGTGACGGAGCTGGACACCGCCCTTCGAATTGAGGCCGACCGCATGGCGCGCCTGATTATTCCGGCTACCGAGCTTGAGTCGGAACGCGGGGCGATCTTGTCTGAGATGCATGGCTACGAGAACAACCCGGCATCGCGTTTGCACGACCAGCTGGTGTTCGTATCCATCCTGGGTCATCCGTATAGAAATAACGTGATTGGCCTGGAAAGCGACATACAGAAGATTCAGCTGGAGGATATCCAGGCCTTTTATAAAGACAATTACCACCCCGGTAATGCTGTGTTGGCCATAGTGGGAGACATTGATACTGCGGCCGTGTTACGCAGGGTGGCCGAGCTTTTCGGTGATTTCCCAGCCAGGGAAGCTACACCCCTGCCAAGGACGGTAGAAGCGATTCAGCAAGGCGTCCGACGGGTGAATCTCACGGGTCCTGGCTCGGACCAGCTGTTTGAGATCGCCTATCATGCGCCCTCGGTCAGGCATACGGACTTCGCCGCTTTCCTGGTGCTCCAGGAACTGCTGGGTGGCAGTGGCGGTATAAATTTCAGTCAGGACAACAGTGTGACACCGGTAGCGAGGCAATCACTGTTGGCCGGCCTGGGGGAGGGGATGACGACCTGGTTTCCACCTTCAGCCGATACCTATGTGTTCACAATTTCCGGCAGCATTGCCCCGGACGGGGATCCCGCCGAGTTCGAGCTGGCACTGGAGCAGCGAATCAGTCAGTTGCGGAATACGCCGGTGAATAACGAGCGGCTGGATAGGGCGATTGCCAACCTGCGCAGGCAACTCACTTTCGATCTGGAAACCACGGAAGACGCAGCTCACCAGCTGGCTTATTTCGATGGCCTGGGCGCGCTGGATGTCCTGCTGGGCCTTGAGACGGCGCTGGCCGCCGTGAGCGCCGAGGATGTTATGCATGCCGCACGACGATATCTACAGCCTCACCAGCGCAGCATAGGCTGGTATTTGCCGGGAGAACAGGTGGCTGAGACCGCCAGGTCGGCCCAGCTGCCGCTGCGCTATGGACCCGATCGTTCGCCCAGTGGCAGCGGAGACACTGAGAGGGCATCTCCCGCGGAGATACGCCGCCTTGCTGGTGGACTGCCGGTGATTTTACAGCGCGCGCCGGCTACGCCCACCGCGCATGTGCGTCTGCTTTTCCAGGGGGAGGGATGGCGCGCTTCGGAACTCCTGGATACGGGCGACCCGGACTCTGGCGTCAGTTCTTTGCAGCAACGTTGCCTGGCACTGGATTTGGCGGAGGCACTGGACGTCTTGCGTAGGGACTTGAATCTGATGCAGCTTGGGGAGGCGCCTGCCGGGCAGGAATCCCAGGACCCTGAGACGCGTCTGCAAACCTTGCTCGAGACTGCAGTGTCGCAATCATCCCCAAAACAGGACCTGATCAAGGCACCACTGGCCATCGTGCTGGCGGGGGACATCGACCAGGCAGAGGTGATGGCCTTGCTGGAGACTCGTTTTGGGGCACTGCAACCAGCCGCCTGGCAGGACGGGCCGTCTGCCTCGGTCTCCGGCAAACGCCTGGATGCCTGGCTGGACCATCCCATTGCCCAGGCCCAACTCGGCTACGCGGTGCCGGCCCCGCCGCTTGCTTCCGCCGAGGCGGGACCCTGGCAAGCTTTGCTTTACATACTAAGCCACGGTTACGAAGGGCGGCTTGGCAAGGCGGCAATTTCAGACCGCGGCCTGATCTACTATATCGACGGTCGCTATCACTCCGACAGGCAGAAAGGTTGGATAAGCCTCGGTATAGGCGTGGATCCGGACAAGTTCGGCGCGATGCAGGCCCTGCTGCAAGAGCAACTGCAAGGCCTGCTCAGTGAGCCACCGAGTCAGGCCGAGGTTGATGACGCCCGTCAGTACCTGTTGGGCAGGTATATGACCCAACACCAGAGCAACCGTGAGAGAACTGCATTTTTGGCAAGCCAATACCTGCAATTCGATGCGATTCCGGACGCCCACGATGTGCATGAATCCATTAACGCCATCACCCGTGAACAGGTCCTTGCCATAGTGCCCGCGTTTGTTGATGGCGCCGTGGTTGCGGTTCGCTATCATGCCGATGCTACAGCGGCGCATGATGCTGGCGACTAGGTCGCTGCCGACGCGAGCGCCGAGTATTCAGGCAATATGACGGTGATAGCCGGCAAGCAATAGGCAGGGAAAGTGTGATGGCTGAGAAATTAATCGGTGATCTCGTGAAGGGCGGCGGGCTGCAGCATTTTTGGCTGCCCAAGGGAAGCCCGCAGATTCCCAGGATCGAGCGGGCGGAAGGGATGTACGTGTGGGACCAGGCTGGCCGCAGTTATATGGACTGCACCTCCGGTCCGGTAGTGGTCAACGTCGGACACGCCAATCCGCGGGTGCTGGCAGCGATGCGTGAGCAGGCCGAGAAAGTCTGCTACGCCTATCCCAGCGGTTTCGAGAACGAGGCGAACACCGAGCTATCCAACCTGCTGACTGACCAGGCCGGGGAAGGATTCGACCGCGCCTTTTTTGTATCCAGCGGCTCCGAGGCCATGGAAAAGTGCCTGGAGTTCGCCCGTCTGCACGCGCTGGCCGTCGGGCAGGGCGACCGCTACAAGTTGATCAGCCGTCATCCTTCCTATCATGGCAGCACGCTTGGGGCCATGGGTCTGAATGGAGATTCGCTGAATACCGCGATGACGCCCATGCTGCGACCGTCAATCAAGATTCCGGCGCCCCTGAGCTATCGATATCCCGACGGTTTCGACCGCGATAGCTACGCCTTGCACTGTGCCCAGTGCCTGGACCAGGCGATCCAGCAGGCCGGACCGGAAACCGTATTGGCCTACATCATGGAGCCGGTGATGGGTCTGACCGGGGGCGCCCAGTACGCGCCGGATTTTTATTACACCATGGTGCGCGAGATATGCGATCGGCACGGTGTCTTGCTCATCTACGATGAAGTCATCAGTGGTGCGGGGCGTACAGGGCGCTTCATGGCATCTCACTGGTGGCCCACGGGACGACCCGACCTGATGACTTTCGCCAAGGGTATAGGCGGCGGCTATTATCCGCTGGGCGGCTTCCTTGCACCCGACCATATGGTTGAGGAGGTGGTGAGGGCAGGGGGGTTCCACCTGGGCCACACCTATAAGGCCAGTCCACTGGGGTGTGCGGTCGGCCTCGCGGTTCTGCAGGAGCTTATTGATCAAGATCTGATGCACAGGGCGCGGGTAGAGGGCCAATACCTGCGCGACCGACTGAATGTACTGAAATCCAGCCTGGTTATTCTCGGAGATGTGCGTGGTATAGGTCAGCTGAATGCTATCGAACTGGTGGCCGACCAGACCTCCAAGACCAGATTTCCCGCTACACTGGACGTCCAGGGAGAGCTAAAGAAACTCGGCATGGCCGAGGGACTGTTGATCTATGCCCGTCGCAGTTCAGGCGGCGAATTTGGTGACTGGTTGATGATGACCCCGCCATTGATCGCCACCCGCAACGACATCGACGTGCTGGTGGAACGACTGGAGAAGGTATTAAGGGCCTTCCAGGATAAGCTGACCGCACGCGGCTTTCTCGTCTGAGGTCAGATTTACGCCGGGCGGGAATTATCTCCCCGATATTTTTCGTTCGGCAGTCTGGCTCTCAATGTCAGCGTCTTGCTCCAGCTTTGTGATCTTGATGTTGCGGAATCCGTAGAGGATAGACACCAGCGGATTGATGAGGTTAAAAAACGCAAAGGGCAGGTAAGCGAAGGTGGCTACCCCCAGCGTACCGGCCATGAATGCTCCACAGGTATTCCAGGGCACCAGGGGCGAGGTAAGCGTGCCGGCGTCCTCAATCGCCCGGGACAGGTTCTCGGGGGCCAGGCCACGCTTCGCAAATTCCGCACGATACATCTTGCCCGGCAGTACGATGGCCATGTACTGATCCGATGCCACTATATTCAGACCTATGCAGGTAAAAACCACTGACATGATCAGAGTGCCGGTGGACTTGGCGGCCTTGAGCACCGAACCGATCAGGCGTGACAATATGCCTGCGTGTTCCAGCACGGCGCCGAAAGCCAGGGCGCAAATGATCAACCAGATGGTGCTGAGCATACTGCTCATCCCGCCGCGGCTGAGCAATGCATCCACACGCGCGTCCCCGGTATTTGACACGTAGCCATTGGCCAGTGCGGACCAGGTGCCCTTGAGATAGGCCATGGGACCGGTGATGCCAGAGTCTGCAACCAGGGCCTTGACCACCTCGGGCTGCAGGATAACCGCCATCACACAACCCAGGAGGGCGCCCAACAATATGGTGGGCATGGCCGGAAACTTGCGGAAGGCCAGGAACATCACCAAGAGCAGGGGCAGCAATGCCACCAGGGTAATGTTGAAGGACTGCTCGAGGGTCGTCATAGTCTGCGTCACCAGCGTCGCATCCCCTGAACCGTGATTGCCAAATCCGATGACGGCAAACATCAGCAAGGCGATCAGGAAGGAAGGCGTAGTGGTCCAGACCATGTGTCGAATGTGGGTGAATATATCCGTTCCGGCGACAGCCGGTGCCAGGTTGGTGGTATCGGACAACGGCGACATCTTGTCGCCGAAATAAGCACCAGAGACTACGGCACCGGCAGCAATGGCCGGTGACAAGCCCAGGCCCATGGCTACACCCACCAGGCCCACGCCCAGGGTGCCCGCCACGGTCCAGGAACTACCGATACTTACCGACGCCACGGCACAGATCAGGGCCGTGGCCGCGAAGAAAACCCGGGGATCCAGCAATTTCAGACCCAGCCAGATCATGGTGGGCACGGTTCCGGACAGCATCCAGCTGCCGATCAGCGCGCCCACCGAGAGTAGGATCAGCATCGCACCCATGGCGGTACCGATACCCTGCACGATGGCTTGCTCAATGTCCTGCCAGCGATGGCCATTGCGAATAGCAATTACCACGCCGACCCCTCCGGCAAACAGCAAGGCTATTTGATTGGATCCGGCCGAGGAATCTGAACCAAACAGATACACCGACAGCGCCAGCAACGCGATAAGGGTGCCAACCGGCACCAGCGCCTGTAGCAATGTAGGAGTTTTGATCCGGTCAGAGTGGGTATCAGTCATGCTTTCGCCTTTGGCTTTGGTGCGAGTGAGTACGACGGCCCTGGAATTCGCGGCGCGCCTGTTTTATGTCTGACATGATAGCTTCACGCTCCATGCCACTTTTGTAGTTCTGCTGAGTCTCGGCGGCTTGCGGGATGCGGTCAATCCATGCAAGGAAATAAATCGCGTCCCCGGCATGATCACGTTCTCGCCATCGGGGCACCAGTCTGGTTGGTAATCCCGACCGGCGCTGTCGGGACTGTTGCTCAACTGGGGCAGCACCGCTTTTCGATGCGCCTGGTCCTGCTCGCTCATGCTCGCCCCGGCAAGCAGCCGGAAAACAGCATTGCAGCAAGCGCCGGCAACTTGGAAATCCTTTGGGCTTGCACTCGTAGTCTGCTGGGCTTGCGCGGCATACCTGACTTCTCTCCTGGTCCCTGCCTCTGCTCTGGATTCACCATTAGCTTTGTTTACTGTTCCGCCAACACCTCAGCCAGGCTGGTTTCGAGTATGCCCATAGCCTCAGCAATGGTCGCACGGTCCACCATGAGCGGCGGCATAAAACGCACGGTGCTCACGCCACAACTCAGTAACAGCAATCCGTTTTGAAAGGCCCTGCGTACCAGCGCATTACAAATCGACCTGGCGGGCTCCTTGGTCGTGGGATCTTTGACCAACTCCATGCCTATCATCAGGCCCAGGCCGCGCACCTCACCAATCACCGGGTAGCGTGTAGCCAGGTCCCGCAGACGATCCATAAAATAGGCACCCACAGCAGCAGCATTGTCGGCATAGCCTGATTCCACCAGCTTCAGGGTAGCCTGCGCCGCGGCGCAACTCACGGGATTGCCTCCAAATGTGTTGCCATGAGAACCGTGCTTCCATTGGCTCATGATGCTCTGCCGCGCGACGATCAGGCCGATAGGTATACCTGATCCCAGACCCTTGGCCAGGGTCATGATGTCGGGTTCAACGCCCCAGTTTTCACACGCAAACATCTTGCCGGTGCGGCCCACGCCACTTTGCACCTCATCGAAGATCAGCAGGATTCCATGCTTGTCACAAAGTTCACGCAGGCCCTGCAGAAAACCGTCAGGTGGAACCAGATAGCCGCCTTCGCCCTGGATGGGTTCAATCAGCATGCCGGCCACTTCCTCCGGTGGCAGGTTGTGCTGGAAGAGTTGCTCGATATATCTGAGTACAGCCTTGCCCTGGTCCTCGCCCTGGAATACCGGGCGGTAATTGTTAGGGTAGGGGACATGCGTGACACCCGGCATAGTGGGAAAAAATCCCGCCTGCTGCGTGTACTTGCTGGACGTAAAGGACAAGGAACCCATGGTGCGACCATGAAAGCCACCGAGGAAACCGATGAAGCGTGGACGGCGCGTCACATAGCGGGCAAGTTTCAGGGCCCCTTCCACGGTTTCTGTACCCGAGTTGGCAAAAAAGGTCATCGCCTGCTCTTGCATGGGCGCAAGTCTGGCCATTGTCTCTGCAAGAGAGACCTGGTACTCGTGCCAGTAGTCAGAGGAAATGTGGAGAAACTTGTCGGCTGCGGACTTGATCGCGTCGACCACCTCGGGGTGGCTATGACCGGTCGAGCAGACGGCAATTCCCGCCATGAAATCGAGGAAACGATTCCCATCCACGTCCCAGACTTCTGCGCCCTTGCCATGGTCCATTACAAAGCCGTAGTCGCGCGGGTAACAGGGTGCTACCACCTTGGCGTCGCGCGCCATCATTGCGCGGGCGCGAGGCCCGGGTAGCTCTGTCTTGATATGTTGCTTGCTCATGTCTGATTCATGTCCAAATAATGCGAAACTTTGTATTCACGTCAGTAAGTCAGTTCCGACCACTCTTGCAGGCGACAGCCCTGACCGGGTTCAAGTCCTGCATGGCAAGATCCTGGATGCCTCGAGTATTGCACGGTGCCGTGCAAGTGTTGGGGCGATCCACCAATGTCTATTCGACCACCGTTTGTGACTGCTCTCGCAGATACAGAGGCAGGTAGTAAAAGCTGGCGATTGCTTTGCCCGTGCTACCTGAACCTTTCCACCCGCCGAAGGGTTGGTAACCGGGCCAGGCGCCAGTGGTCGCTCCCTGGGGTCGGTTGGCATAGGTCACACCGGCTTCAACACCATCCAGGAACCAGCGTACGTCATCCTCGCTGCCGTAGATACCGGCTGTCAAACCCTGGTCCACGTCGTTGGTCAGTTCCATGGCCGTCTCGCGGTCGGGCACTCGAGCCAGGGTCAGGATTGGCACAAACATTTCCTCTTTCCACAGCACGTGATCCAGCGGCAATTCGGCCAGGGTGGGCTGGCAATAAAAGCCCCTTGCCAAGGCCCCATCACGGGTCTGCTCACCACCGCTCAATATCCGCGCACCAGCCGTGCGTAACTGCTCGCAGTAATCGGCAAAATTCTCGTAGGCCGCAAGGTTGGCAACCGGGCCCAACCAGTTGACTCTCTGGGTGGGATCGCCCAAACGAATCTTGCCAATTTCCTGCTGTAATTTGACGACCAGTTCGTCGGCTACTGATTCATCCACATAGAGGCGGGACAGGGCGGAGCATTTCTGTCCACTCAGACCGAAAGCCGATCGCACAATACCCACGGCAGCCCTGTCTAAATCGGCACTACGCGTCACTATGGTGGCATTCTTGCCGCCCATTTCGATGATGCAGGGACGCGGGTAAGGGCCGGCGGCAAGGCTGCGATAGATATGCATGCCGGCCCTGTAGGAACCGGTGAAGGTAATCCCTGCAACCCGCGGGTGCTCCACCAATACCTCGCCCACATCCCGGGCCGTGCCGTTCACGAAATTGAACACCCCGGGTGGGATGCCGGCGTCGTGCAGGCAGTCCGCCAGCATGCGGCCGGACCAGGGTGTGTCCGTGGCACCCTTCAATACCACGGTATTGCCGGTGACCAGTGCCGCGGCCACCGGGCCACCGGCCAGGGCGAAGGGGAAATTAAAAGGAGCAATTACCGCCCATACGCCCAGCGGCTTCATCACAGAGCGATTGGTGCTTTTGAAGCCTTCTAAAGGGTCGTCAGGCAAGGCGTGATCGAAACCCTTGTTTTTTTCGAAATCGTCGCAGTACACATTGAAAAAATCGGCCGTCTCCTGCACTTCACCCAGGGCTTCCATGCGGTTCTTGCCCACTTCCAGGGCGACCGCAGCCGATATTTCGTAAACACGCTCTTCAATCAGGCTGGCCGCTTTGCGCAAGATCCGGTTGCGCTCGCTGTACTGCATATTGCGCCAGGTGGGGAACGCCTTGCGCGCAGCGTCAATCGCCATCTCCGTCTCCTCGGGCGTACCGTCGGCAAACCGGCCCAGTACCAGGTCCTGGTCGATCGGGCTGCGCTTCTCGCGCGTGCGACCGGCCACCACGTTCTCACCATTGATATAGTGCGGATGGGTTTGCCCCAGCTGACTCTTTACGGAAACAAGTGCGTCTTCGAAACGGGTATGCAGGGCTTCCGGTGGAGAAAACATGGTCGAATAGGTCAATTTGAACTGCTGGGTCATACCTTGGAACATCCTTTAGCGAATAAACTCGGTGTTGGCGCTTTTGCCTGCCCTGGCTCTGGCTTCGCAGGCAAATGATGATGAAGATTCATGCTGGCGCCCGTGATTTTTCGCGGGCACTTCGATTATCCATGGCAAGAAGCCTGTTTGCCGATGAACCGCATGCCAATCGAGGAGCAGAAAACCCTCGCTCAGCCGGGCCGGGATCATGCAACTTTCAATCTCATATAACTATCGCCATGCCGATTCTTACAGACCCCGTGACGAGGCGGCAAGGTTTGTATGAAAAACCCTGGCCGCGTACTGAACGGCTAGCAGAATTGGCGTTGGAGGTTTCGCCATCCCCCTCATGGCTGCGCTCAATCGGGCGTGAATTGCGTGTGGCCGCGCTTACATTCGGCTATGGTCGATGGGCCCTGATAACCGCTTCCGGGAATGTTGCCGCCGCCAACTGTGGCCCGTGAGGATAAAGGACGCTGCATATGTTCGGCAACAGTCTGCTGTTCAATACCCGCGTGCAAAATCCACCAGGAAGTCAGGCGCCCGGCCGTCCAGGAAGCGCTTCAGGTTGGTCACGAATAGTGGCGCGATATCTTCCACGTAACTGACTGCCGCCGTGTGTGAGCTTATTTGAAGCCTGGGCGTGTGCCACAGGAAATGTCCGGCGGGCAGAGGTTCACTCTCAAATACATCCAGCACTGCACCACCCAGTGAGCCAGCTCGCAGGGCCGCATCCAGCGCTTGTTCATCCAGGCATTGTCCACGGCCCACGTTTATCACTACTGCATGTTGCGGCATGGCACTCAATACCCTGGCATCCACCAGGTGGCGAGTGGAGGGTGTCCCCGGCAGGCTCATGACGAGGTAATCGGCGCTGGCGGCGACTTCGGGCAACTGCCCCACGGAAAAACATGCATCGACATGCTCACTTG
>JAPHSC010000300.1 GCA_026193125.1 Gammaproteobacteria bacterium | reverse complement strand
CGCGTGGAGGGTGCTATCTGCTTCCTGGGGCTGGTCGCCTACCTGGCCTTCAACCTGTGGGAAGCGAGGCGGGAAGCAGAGCCGGTCAAGGACGTAATCGCAAGTGCTTCACCTGAACCGGGTGCCTCGCTGGGGCGCAACCTGTTGTTCATTGCGCTTGGCCTGGCAGGTCTTGCATTGGGGGCCAGCTGGTTTGTGCGGGGTGCGATTGTGGTGGCAGAATTTGCCGGGTTAAGTCCGGCGTTTATCGGCCTGACCATCGTGGCCGTGGGCACCAGCCTGCCTGAGCTTGCGGTCACCGTATTGGCTGCCCGCCGGGGCCAGGGCGACATCGCCGTGGGCAATATCGTGGGATCGAACATTTTTAACATCTTCGGAATCGTGGGTATCACAGCCATGGTTCAGCCGCTGGAGCGCGGTGGTGTGTTGTGGCAGGACCTGGCCATGATGGCGGTGCTCACGGCGGCCCTGGTTCCCCTGCTGTTGTCAGGTCCTCACCTGACCCGTAGCCGGGGTGTGCTGCTGCTGGGCAGTTACTTCGCCTACCTCGCCTGGCGCATATCCATAGCGTGAGGCGTGCTTAGCCCCAGAGTTCCCTTTCCGGAAGCTGCATGAGCGACCCGGCATAGCGTATCGCCGGCTGGCTGTCGCGGGTTTGCCATAGAGGGCCGTCGAGGTCCACGAACGCGGCCTGTTGGGCGATGATCATGGCCGGGGCCATCGCAAGAGACGAGCCCAGCATGTTTCCCACCATTACCTGTTTGCCGTGATTTTTGCACCAGGCAAGAATTTTCAGTGCATCGGTAAGACCGCCGCACTTGTCCAGCTTGATGTTGATGGCGTCATAAGAGTCGGCAACGCGCTCCAGGTCCGCGCTGCTTTGGCAGGATTCGTCGGCGCACAAGGGCACCGGGTATCTGAGCCCTCTCAGGGGTTCGTCATTCCCCATCGCCAAGGGTTGCTCCAGCAGTTCTATTTTATTGGATGCCAGGACATCACCCAGGGCCTCCAGCAGCCGGGGTGACCAGGATCCGTTAGCGTCGATCATGATACGGGCATTCGGACGTGCCTTGCGTATCGCCGAAACCTTGTCGGCCACATCCACCCCATTCAGTTTAAGCTTGAGGTGAGGCATGTTCTTGCACGCCCTGGCCTTGGCTGCCATCGTATCCACGTCGCCCAGGGCCAGGGTGAAGACCGTGTGTACGGGCTGCATGCCCATGCCCAGCAGATCCCACACTCGATGACCCGAACGTTTTGCTTCAAGGTCCCACAAGGCACAATCCAGGCCATTGCGGGCACCGCCTGGAGGCAACAGCTCCTGCAATTGATCACGTGTCAGGCCTGTCTCAATCTGCTTGCGTACCACCTCTATGGCACTTTTTATCGTGGTCGCAGTTTCTCCCAGGTAGTCCGCCCCCAGGGTTTCCGCTCGTCCCCGCCGGCCTGCCTGTTCCAGGGTTACCGTGACGACGGTTATACAGGTAGTGACCTCGGAGGCAGTGACGAAGGGCTCAACCATTTGCCATTCGGTGTCGACCAGTTCCAGCTGCATGCTCACGTAAGGTGTTCCAGGTTTGCCAACAGGCTGTCCACCCCGTCAATGATCGGGTCCGCGCAAGGCAGGCCGGTGGTCGTTCGGACTTGCTCCAGGTAGGCGACCCGCTCCACCGGCCGCAACCCGGAAGTGTTTACGCTTATCCCGATGAAACGGGTTTCACGATTGGTGACCCTGGCCGCTTCCAGATATTGCTGCATGCAGTAATCCAGCGGCGGGATAGGGAAACCCGGGTAGTCATCTATGTACTCACGACCGGCGTCATGGCACAACACCAGCGCGTCGGGCTGGCTGCCATGCAACAGACCCAGGGTGACCGCGGCATAGGCGGGATGGAATAATGAGCCCTGGCCCTCTATCACGTCCCAGTGATCGGACCGGTTGGCCGGCGACAGGATTTCTGCAGCGCCGGCCAGGAAGTCCGACACCACCGCATCCATCGGGATGCCTTCCCCGGCTATCAGGATGCCGGTCTGCCCGGTGGCCCGAAAGGTGGTGCTTGCTCCCTGTTGTTCGAGGGCCCGGTGCAGCGCGAGGGCCGAATATTTCTTGCCTACACAGCAGTCGGTTCCCACCATCAGCATGCGCCTGCCACTGCGGCGCTTGCCGGTGGCCAGGGGAATTCCGGCAGGAGGCACCCTGATATCGACCAGGGTGCGACCGTTTTGCTCGGCAGCCTGGCGCAGTTCTTCCACGTTACCCAGCCTGTTGTGCATACCGCTGACCAGGTCCAGACCGGCCTCCAGTGCCTCGACCAGTGTGTCCACCCAGTCCGGGCTGACATCCCCACCCAGTGGCGCCACGCCTATCACCAGGCTGCGCGCGCCGGCTGCGTAGGCCTGGGCGGGCGTCATGTCCGGCAAGCCCAGGTCGACGGTGCAACCAGGCAGCCGTGACTGTGCCAGGCACAGCTCGGGGCGCCAGTCTTTCAGGCCCCGGCCGGTCTTGGCATCCAGGGGATTGCGAACGGCGCCCAGGAACAGCAGGTAGGGTCCCTTGATCCTGGTGACGCTCATTCAGCACCTCGTCTGATTACCTGGCCTGAATGCTTGCCGGTGGCAGCGCCGTTGGCAAACACTTGTTCCCCGTTAACCCAAACCGCCAGCACCCCGGTGGATAACAGTTCGGGTGCCTGGGGCGTTGCATTATCGATAATGGTGTCCGGGTCGAACAGCACCAGGTCGGCGGCGGCGCCTGCGACCAGCGTGCCACGATTTGCCAGGCCCATGTGTGCCGCCGCCAGGCCGGTCATTTTGTGTACCGCTTCCTCCAGGCTCAGCAGACCTTGTTCCCGCACGTAACGCCCCAGCACTCGGGGGTAACTGCCACGCGCCCTGGGGTGCAGGTCTTCCAAACCACCATCAGTACACAGATTGGTGTGGGGCCAGAGCAGCAATTGCTTGATATCCGAGTCCAGCATACTGGTGCCGATAATGGAATCGCCGGATTCGCCGGTGCGCTCCTGCCAGTCAATGGATTCTTTGGCCACTTCCATGAATGCGCTGACCGGGTCTATGCCGCGTAGCCGGGCCACTTCAACCAGGGTTTTTCCTACATAGTCGGGATGCGCTGGAAAATCAGTGAACCAGAGACCCT
>JAPHSC010000441.1 GCA_026193125.1 Gammaproteobacteria bacterium | reverse complement strand
TCCGTCTCGACGGAGACGGTCATATTGATTTGTTCGATCGGGCGCGGCGGCGCCAGGGTGTAGCCCTGGACGAAATCCACGCCTATCTCTTGCAAGGCGCTCAACACCCGTTTGCTTTCCACTGATTCGGCAATGACCTCGCGCCCGAGTGCGTGGCCGACATGGGTTATGGCCCTGACGATTTCGTAATCGCTCTTGTCATTCGCCAGGTCCCGAATATGGGCCCCGTCAATTTTCAGGTAATCAACGTTCAGGGCCTTCAAATAGGCGAATGAACTGACACCGGTGCCGAAGTCGTCCAGCGCAAACCGGCAGCCCAGTTCGCGTACTGCATTGATGGTGGCGTTGGCCTTGGTCAGGTTGGTCATGGCGGATGCTTCGGTGACTTCGAAGCAAAGCTTGGTCGCTGGAACCTGGCTCTGTTTGAGTATTGTGGACAGGTTCAGGGCGAAATGGCTGTCCAGCAGGCTGTCTGCGGACAGGTTGATGAAAACTCTGCCAATGGCGCCCAGATTGGCAGACTCCTTGCTCAATTCGGCCAGCGTGTGCTTCAACACCCAACTATCCAGTTGTCCCATCAGGTTGTAGCGTTCAACCGTGGGCAAGAATGCGCCGGGTGGAATCTGGCGACCGTTTTCATCCCGCATACGAACCAGTATTTCCAGGTATCGGCTGCCCCTGGCGGATGGCTTTACAGGAATGATGGGTTGTATGTCGAGAATAAACTCGTCGTTGGTCAGGGCTTTTTTGACCCTTGATGCCCACTGTATCTCGCCGCTGTAATGACCCTGGGTTTGGTCCTTGGGTTCGTACAGGTGCAGCTGGTTTCGCCCACGGTCCTTGGCCTGGTAACAGGCGGCATCTGCCGCCGACAGTACGTCAGTGACATTTGCGAAGGAGTCGTCAATGGGGACCAGCCCGATGCTTGCGCCTACCGGGAATTGACGCTGGTTCCAGGCGAACTTGAAATCCCGAATTGCCCTGAGCAGGTTTTTCGATACCAGTATCGCGTTTTCCCGAGTGCAGTGGTTGAGCAGCACACCGAACTCGTCTCCACCCAAACGCGCGATGGTGTCGCCCTGGCGGACTCTCGCGTGCAAAACGGCACCCAGTTGCCTGAGCAACTCATCGCCCGCCACGTGCCCGCAGCTGTCGTTGATGACCTTGAATTTATCCAGGTCCATGTAACAGACCGCATGCTCGGTCTTGTCGACCTTCCTGTCCTCCATCGCACGCTCGACCCGCAATTCGAATTCCCTGCGGTTGATGAGTCCCGTCAGCGCGTCATGACTGGCATCGTAGGACAGGCGCTTGGATTGCTCGTGAGCCTCGGTGATATCCGTGAGCGCGCCCTGGAAATACATGACCTCGCCGGTATGGCTGCGCACTGCCTGGGCGTTTTCCAGGACCACGATCTTGGTCCCATCGCGCTTGCGCAGGACCAGTTCTGAATTACGTATTTCGCCCTTCTCCAGGATGGTCCGCGACCAGTTATCGCGCGAGTCCGGGTACATGTAGACTTCCTTGGCGATATCCAGACCAAGCAGCTCTTCCTCCGTGTCGTAGCCCAGAAGTCTGACCATGGCCGGATTGGCGCTCAGGAACTTGCCATCCAGGGAGGTCTGGAAAACACCGGCGGTTACGTTCTGGAACAATTCCCGGTACTTGGCTTCCGAGGCCTTGAGCGCCATCAGGGTATGCGTACGATCAGTGGCATAGCGCAGGGCCTTGATCAGCAGGTTACTGACTATCTGCTGCTTTATCAGGTAGTCCAGTGCGCCTTTTTCGACCGCCAGTTGGCCAAGTTCCTCGTCAGCCTGTTGAACCAGGGCAATGATGGGAATGTTGCCGGCCTTGGGATATATGCGCAGGAACGCGGCAATGCCCTGGGTATCAGGCAATACCAGGTCCATCAGGATGACGTCGATACCGCCCTTCTTGATACGTTCCAGGCCTTGCGCCAGGTTCTGGGCGACATCCATCTTGTACAGGTAATACTTGGATTGGGCGAGCTCGCTCTGGATGAGACGAGCGTCTTCGGGTTTTGCATCGATCAGCAATAACTGGTGCGCTGACTGGGACACTCCGAGATACCTTTAGTTATGCCGGGACCGCGTTCGTTGTGCGGTCTTCTGAAAATTTCGCCACTCCTAGCGCTTAACCTAACTCAGTCGGCGAAAAACTGCCAGCAAATCGGGCACCTAGGGCCTATTCTGTTAGTGAAATATGCACTCTTCGATTGCGCTTGCCCTTTTTCTCGGTCTTGACCACAAGGGCGCCGATAATTTCCCCTGTATGGCGCACATGCGTGCCACCGCAGGGCTGTAAATCCTTGTCGCCGATGTTCAGCAGACGAATGCGCCCGGCGCCCCTGGGTGGCGAGACAGAAAGGGTTCGCACAAGTTCGGGTTGACGGTCCAGTTCCTCCTCGGTGATCCACTGGCTGCTGACCGGAAGATCGGCCTGGATCAATTCGTTTAACCTGGCGGTGGCGTCTTCCTTGTCCACGGTCTCCTCCATGTCAAAATCCAGTCGGCTTCGCTGCGCCCCGATATTGCCCCCGGTGACTCCGTGCGGGATGACCATGCCCAGCAAGTGCATACAGGTATGCATGCGCATGTGACGATAGCGCAGCTCCCAGTCCAAACGGGCCTCTACATCACTGCCAGGCGTCGGCCAGGCCTGGTCCGTATCCGCCAGGTGCAGGATTTCACCGTCGTCGCGGCGGCGGGTACCGGTAATCTGCAGACGCTCTCCATCCTTCCACTCAAGCCAGCCCACATCACCGGGTTGTCCGCCGCCCACCGGGTAGAACACGGTACGGTCCAGGACCAGGCCCTCAAGGTCATGCTCTATCACCCTCGCCGGGCAGTGCCCAAGATAGGCGTCTTGCTGATACAGGGCGTCGGTCATGTTGCGGTTTCTCCGGTTCATTCGGTCACCTGGCCAAAACTATCACAACTTTGCCGCCACTGGTCCGGCTCGCTGCAGCGGGTTGGCGGTGGCTGCCTACCTTGAGTCGGGACCGGCCAGGGGCCCTGGCGAGACGCCATTTGGGGCCGGCCGGGCTGCTTGCCGCCATGGTGATTTGCGCAAAATCGAAACGGCTTGAAACTGCGTCAGCAGAGCCTGGATGCCCGTAGGGTATTGAATTTATAGAACTGCTGATTACCCGTATACGAAATAACCGAGGGTCCGGGAAGGGTTTGATTTGACCACCTGCCTGCTCGGTTCTAGTGTTGGAGACGCATCCCAAGGAAGACTCTGAGGAGGTTACAGATGCCCATAGAACACCATCCTCTTGACCAGGAATTCCCCGAGTACGTACCGCTGATGCGGCAGCTGCACACCAGCGATGAGGAATTCCGGGACATGTTTGAGGAATATCACATTCTGGATACGAAAATTTACAATATTGACGAAGACATCACTCCCGCCGCCGATCACTACGCCGAAGACTTG
>JAPHSC010000201.1 GCA_026193125.1 Gammaproteobacteria bacterium | reverse complement strand
CCCCGCCAGTCGGGGCTTTCTTTTGCCAGCGAGTCCCGGGGAAGGGCTGTCAACGCGTCCGGGTCAAGGCTCAAAAACCGCCTCATACCATCGATGCGAAATTGGTTTCTATGCGAGCCTCAGCGACTTCGGCGGCGATGTTCTGGATAGCCCCCTCCAGGCGAAGACTGCCGGACCTTTCGTCCCACCATGCGTCTATCGCAATGGCGAAAAGTATGCTGGCAAAAATTGCGATGACTTCTGCAGCAAGGCGCTTCCATTGAATGTTTTGCGTCGTTTTCACAAGTGAATACGTGTCCGTCGCCAAGCTTATTTTCGGGCTTCCTGACTGCGTCGCCCACCCATGGCTCTGAAGCCCGGCGTCCAGACCGGACGCCGGGATTTGCTTACTCAGCGAATAAAGCCGGCAATCGCCTCAGCCGCCTGCCTGGCCGTCTTGGCAAGGGCAGGGTCGGCTTCCTCCTCCGCGTATTTCAGGAGGTAGGGACGGTCCTCGGCACGGTGCAGGCTGCCCAGGTGCCCAAGCGCTTCTCCCCTTACCGCGGCGTCGTCATCGTGACTTAGGTCTCGGAGCAGGGAGGCGAGTCTGTCGTCATTGGGTGCGGCGCGGACCCAGGCCTCCAGGGCCATCAGGCGGGTGTCACGCAAAAACTCCGGGCCTGTATAGCGTTCGAATACCGGCGCAAGACCGGCGTTCTCCAGTTCGGCGAGGCCGGCCAGCGCGCTCAGGCGCCGGTAGTCGTAATAGGCTGAGGGGCGCTCCAGTTGCTCCTTGAGCAAGACCTCTATCCCGGGTACCTGCAAAACGCCCAGGGACCAGGCCGCGGCGCCGGCCACTTCCTCGTCCTGGTCTATGATCAATATGTCCTTGAGTGTCCCGATTGCACGCTCACCGCCGGCCCGGCCCAAGCCCAGTGCCGCCGCCCGGCGTATGCGGGGATCCGGGTCCGACATGCTGGTGGCCAGGGTGATTACCGCACCGGCAGTGCCCATGGTACCCAGGTCCAGTGCCGCCTCCTGACGCAAACCCCAGTGCTTTTCAGGATTCCCCAGAATACCGGCCAGGGCGAACGCCGCGCCAGGGGCCGCCGAGTGATCTTCAGCCAGCTGCCTGGCTGCTCGCAGCGCCACCGGCAGATCGCCCTGGATCAGTGCGCGGATGGTTTCATCCAGGCTGCGTTCCTCGTGAATATTAGCCACCAGCCAGTTGCCTTTATCCACGTTGATCATCAACGGCTCATCGTCCGCCGGCAGGGAAACCGTAGTACTCCAATCCTCAATTTTGATCGGGTGAACCACGCTGCCGGAGGCGGTCACAATCTCGACATTTACATGCAGATCGAAGTTGTTCTCAAAAGGTAAGTCCGCCTGCACCTGGTCCAGGGTCAGGTCCACCTGCTTGCGCTTGGCGGACCAGTGACTGCTGACGTTCAGGTTGGGGAAGCCGCCGCCGTCACGAATCCAGTCCGCGAAAAACGCTTCCAGATTTTGCCCCGACGCTTGCTCCATGGCGCGCTGGAAATCATACGAGTCCACTTCCGAGTAGGCATGGTTTTTGAGGTATAGGGCGATGCCGCGGTAGAAGGCTTCGTTACCCATGCGTTGGCGCAGCATATGCAGAACCAGTGCCCCCTTCACATAGGTAATAGGCATCGTATACATGTCGTCGGATACGTCGTAGCGATGGTATTCAAGCGGGCGTACGGTACCGGTCTCCGCAACGAAATCCAGGTAATTGTTCAGATATACCCAGCGTTGGTAGGTCAGGTCATCCTCGCCATTGATATGACCATTCCAGACGGTATGCGCATAGCTGGCGAAGGACTCATTGAGGAATATCGACGCCAGCGAGCGACAAGTGAGCAGATCGCCAAACCAGTGATGGGCCAATTCATGCGAGATGGTGTCTTCATAGCTCCACAGGGGTGCCGCCTTGTCGTAATAGGGTCCATCATCCACCGGGTCATCCGGGGTTTTTAGGTGGGATTCCTCAAAACCCACCATGGTGGTGGTTTCCATGGCGCCTGCAAAATTTCTCAACACCACCTGGTCGTACTTGTCCCAGGCATAGTCATAACCGAAAAGTTGTGAAAAGAACTCGACCATCTGCGGCGTGCGACCAAAAGCAAAGGCGGCCCGTTCTTCCTCGCCCTTGTGGGCCCAGACACTCAGTGGGACCTCGCGTTCGCCGACCTTGGCTTTGGCAAGGGGGATTTCCACAAACTCGCCGACATTAAGGGCGAGCAGGTAGTTGGCGATGGGTTTGTCCTGGACCCAGTGGAAGCTGCGTGTCCCATCGGCGTTCTCCCGCACCTCCTGCAACAGGCCGTTGCCCAGCGCAAGGTTGGGTTTGGCCACGGTGAATGTCATGTCCAGGGTGAAGCGATCGTTGGTGTCGTTGTACAAGGGAAGCCAGCCGTAATGGCGACCACCTTCCCCGTAGTTCCAAGCCTCGGCGCTGCGTTGTTCGGTCTTCGGGAAGAAATACAAGCCGCTTGCAGGCCTTACCTTGTAGAGGACTTGCAGGGTCAGTTGTTCACCGGGATGAAATTCCCGAGGCAGGTCGATGTGCAGTTGTCTGTTTGTCCAGTTGTATTTCAAATTATCAGACTGTCCATCCTGCAACAGATGTACGGATGTGATGTCCATTTTTGCCGCATCCAGGGACACGCTCGACAGGTCGTCCTGCAGCGGCGTGAGCGTGATGCTTGCCGAGCCGGATACTTCACGCTTGTCCAGGTCTATGCGCAGGTCGGTGACAAGATCGAGAATGTCTACCTGTCTTTCGCGCACCGCCTGCAGCGCGCCATCGGGCAGGGCGTGACCGGCCGGTAACGCTGCCAATGTGGGAGCGGGGAAAGCCAACAGGCTTAATACCAGGGTCGTCGCTACGTATGTTCTTAACATGGTCCACACTCTCGCAAGCCAAATCGGATTCACAGGTTACCTCAGGTTGCACTGCGGGAGCGAAGGATATTCGTAGCGAGTTCCGCTGGGGAATTGGCCGCTCTTTAGAGAATCTCACGCGAATGTGCGTGACCAGCGATGGGCCGCCGGATTGACCTCAACCCGGTCGTTTTTCCCGTAACGGACATAGGCGTAGCGTGAAAGCCCCAGCGCGTGGCCGGTTGCCACCAGGCTTGTGTTTTCAAGCGCAGGGTAAAGAGTCGAATTGTTTGCGCGGCACGGGACCGCTTTGCTAACCGGTGATGTAGCGTTCCAGTTCTTCGATCGTGTGCTGCTGGTGCACAATCATCGCCTTGACCAGGTCGCCAATGGAAATCATACCCAGCATTTTCCCTTCGCTCATCACCGGCAGGTGACGTACCCGCTTCTCGGTCATCAGGGCCATGCAATGGCTGACTGTTTGACCAGGCTCTGCGTAGCGCACCTTGGAAGTCATGATGGACTTGACGGGGGTGGTTTCCGCAACGCCCTTGAGTACTACCCGGCGCACATAGTCGCGTTCGGAAATGATTCCGAGCAGCTTTTCCCCTTCCATCACCGGAAGGGCGCCGACCTGCTTCTCTTCCATGAGTCGAATTGCTTCCAGGGCAGTGTCGTCCGGAGAAATACTCCAGATGTCCCTGCCCTTGGTATCCAGAAGTTGCTCTATCAGAATCATGTGCGTCCCTCCCGCGTTGCCTCGAGTGACAGCATAACACCGTCTTGACAGTTCGGCTGCCAGGGACAGTGCCCGGAGGCCGCGAGCGGTTTACCCAGCGTTGCGGGGCGGCCCGGGGTCACAGCGGAATCAATTCACCGGTTCGAAGCGTGCCTGGAAGAAGCGCAGCACTTCAGGCTCGTAGGTGAAGCGCAGACCCTTGATCTGATCAGCACGCTCCATCACGTCGATTACGCTCTCGGCCGTGACATCCATATGGGCTTGCGTATACACCCGCCGCGGGATGGTCAGACGAACCAGTTCCAGCCTGGGCATATAGTTTTCGCCGGTGTCCTTGTTGCGTCCGGCGGATACCACGCCACGTTCCATTGCGCGCACACCTGACTCCAGGTACAAGGCGGCAGCCAGGGCCTGGGCAGGGAATTGCTCCTGGGGAAGGTGTGGAAGAATACGCCGCGCGTCCAGGAATACCGCGTGACCGCCTATGGGATTCACGATGGGCACGCCGGCTTTTTTCAATAGCTCCCCCAGGTATTCCACCTGGCCCACCCTGGCGCGAATGTGGTTGTCATCCACACTCTCGGTAATGCCAATGGCCAGTGCTTCCATGTCGCGACCAGCCATGCCGCCATAGGTGTGCAAGCCTTCGTAAACCACGACCAAGGCACAGGCACGTTCATACAGTTTTGCGTCGTTCATCGCCAGGAAGCCGCCGATGTTTACCATGGCATCCTTTTTTGAGGACATGGTCGCGGCGTCAGTCAGGGAGCAAATCTCGTAAACGATTTGCTGTATCGAGGCGTCCTCGAAGCCTTTTTCCCTTTGCTGTATGAAGAAGGCGTTCTCGGCCACCCGGGTCATATCGTGCACCAGCATGATGCCGTTGTTGTCACACCATTCGCGTAGCTGGCGAAGGTTTGCCATGGAGATCGGCTGTCCACCCGCCATGTTCACGCAGGTGGCAATGCACACGTAGGGGATTTTTTCCGCGCCGACTTCATTGAGCAGTGCATTCAGCTTGTTAAAGTCTACATTGCCCTTGAAAGGATGCACCGATTCTGGATCGTGGGCCTCATCCACGATCACGTCTACAAAGGTGCCACCCGCCAGTTCCTGGTGCAGGCGTGTGGTGGTGAAATACATATTGCCCGGGATGTAGTCACCCTCGGAAATCAGCATCTGACTGATAATATTTTCGGCACCGCGACCCTGGTGTGTGGGGACGGTGTATTTGTAGCTGTAGTATTCCTCCACGGTGTCCCTGAGATGGTAGAAATTGCGGCTGCCTGCGTAGGCCTCGTCACCCATCATCAGACCGGCCCATTGACGGTCACTCATGGCGCCAACGCCGGAATCCGTCAGCAGATCGATGTACACATCCTCCGACCTGAGCAGGAAGGTGTTGTAACCGGCTTCGGTGATGGCCCGCAGGCGTTCCTCCGGGCTGGTCATCTTGATCAGCTCGACCATCTTGATCTTGTAGGGCTCTGCCCAGGAACGACGTGCCATGTGTATCTCCAGCGAAGAATTGGACGAGCGGGTCGCTGGAAGTGTCTCTGAAAGAAATGAAACACCGCCTGTGACCGCAGTGGCATTTCATCCCTTGCCGGCAACAGAGCGGGCAAGTGGCCATCAGGGCCGATGCTAGGCCCGGATGTCGATGGTCGAAATACGGACTTTCCCCAAGGCGCCCGGCGCAATGCCCGGCCGGCGGTTAGCCTACATCAGCCCTTCACGCATCTGCAGAGCGCAATAACTTGCTCCCAGCAGTCCCGGCTCGGGGTGGGTAATGAGTTGGGTAGGGATGCGCTCCATCAGTGAGCGATGCCGGCCTTTTGCCTCAAAGGCGCTGCGAAATCCGCTATTGACGAGGAGGTCCGGGTAGCGACGCGCTATGCCCCCGGCGATAAATACACCCTGGTGGGCGCCGAGCGCCAGGGCCAGATTGCCAGCCACCTGGCCGAGAATTTCGAAGAACAGGTGCAAGGTCTCAGCAGCCCGCGGATCCTGGTTACTGGCGCCCAACGCGCAGATTTCCGCGGCGTTCAATTGCGTTTTCTTTTCGCCATGTATTCGGGTCAGGGCCCAGTAAATATTTTCCAGGCCGGGTCCCGAAACCAGGCGCTCGTCCGAGACCCGGGCAAAGCGCTCCCGCAGAATAGCCAGAATCTCGATTTGCACCTGGCTTTCCGGGGCGAAGCCGGTGTGGCCCGCCTCACCGACGATAGGAAAGATTTCGCCCTTGCGCCGGCAAAGTCCCACGGCGCCCAGTCCGGTGCCCGGGCCGATGGCTGCCACGGTGAAATCCCGTTGTCCAAGTGGTTGCGCCTCGGGCAGGCCTATTGGCGCGAGGTGGGATGTTTCCAGGCAGGGCAGGGAGTAGGCAACGGCTTCGAAGTCATTTAACAACCTGACCGCCTGCGTGTCGAAACCCCGCTTCAGTTCCGCCGGTTCCAACCGCCAGTGATTATTGGTAAAGCGCACCACTCCGTCCACGACGGGCCCCGCGGCGGCAAGGCATAGCGCGCCGGGACGCGGCGCATCAACTTCCCCCAGGTAACTCTCAATGGCGTGCTCTGCGGTATCGAAGTCACCACACTGCAAGGTCATGGCGCGGGAAAAGCCGGGCTGGACCGGATCGGCAATGGCGAAGCGGGCGTTTGTGCCGCCGATGTCTCCGATGAGCAAGCTCGAATCTGTCATGCGAGGTTCCGGGGTTGGTAAGCGGCTATGGTAACCGTATCTGCCGGTTTGTGAACAAATCTCGGCCGTGTCGGGGTCGGGGTTTCGGGGGGGCATTCCACCAAGGGGTGGCAGGCTGTAGTATTGCCCGCTGGTTTGCACGCCGCTTGCTCCGTCGATGCAAAGTGCAATGACGCCAGGCGCTATTGGAAAACTAGAAAAATGGTAGCAGACGAAATCAGTGTGCGGAAAGGCCTGCCCAAGGGTCGGGTGGCGGGTGTGTGCCTGCACCTGACATCCCTGCCGGGTATTTACGGCATCGGCGAAATCGGTGACAACGCGAAGCGCTTCATCGATACGATGAAAGAGATGCAGCTTGCGGTGTGGCAGTTTCTGCCGACCGGGCCTACCGCCTACGGGGACTCACCGTACCAGCCCTTATCGATATTTGCGGGTAACGAGATGTTGATTGATGTGGCGGGCCTGATACGTCTTGGTCTGATCACCTCGGTGGAGGCAGACAGCCTCATCACTCTACCCGAAGCGCATGTGGATTACGGCAGGCTGATTCCCAAGAAGGAGGCATTGCTCAAGCGTGCAGCGGGGCGCTTTGACGCCCTGGCCAGTGAACCAATCAGGCAGGCGTATCGGGATTTCCTGGAAGAGAATGACCGAGGCTGGCTGCATGATTATGCCCTGTATCGCGTCTTGAAGGCCCACCATAGCCAGCGCCCCTGGCCCGAATGGGAAGCCCGGTACCGCAGCCGTGACGGGCAGGCGCTGGGAGAGGTGGAGCGCAGTCATGCGGCGGAGCTGGCGTCGGTGAAGATCACGCAGTTCCTGTTTGACCTGCAGTGGCAAGACTTGCGCAGGTACGCGGCACACAACCAGGTCCACCTTTTCGGTGATATGCCAATTTATATCGCGCTGGATAGTGCAGATGCCTGGGCCCATCCCGAGATTCTCAGGATCGATCGGGACGGTGTGCCCACACATGTTGCCGGCGTGCCACCGGATTATTTCAGTGAAGACGGCCAGCTCTGGGGTAACCCGCTATACGACTGGGATTATCATGCGCGGACCGGATACAGCTGGTGGATAGAGCGATTGCGTGCCGCTGCTCGTCTGGTAGATATCGTGCGAATCGATCATTTCAGGGGCTTTGAGTCTTTTTGGGAAATACCTTTTGGGGCAGAGACCGCCCGGGATGGACGCTGGGTGCCCGGTCCAGGCGACGGAATTTTTCAGGCCCTGCGTGAAGCGCTTGGGGAATTGGCCATCGTGGCCGAGGACCTGGGTGTGATTACCCGGGAGGTCGAGCAGCTACGAGATCGATACCGCCTGCCGGGTATGCGGGTGCTGCAGTTCGAGTTGGCCGATGCAGCGTTCTCGATCGGGGACATTCAGGGAAATTGCGTTTGCTATACGGGCACGCATGACAATGACACCACCCTGGGTTGGTTCATGGGAAGCCCCGGGGACATGCGCAGCCAGGACGAGATTATTCGGACCCAGGAGATGGTGCTTGCGAAGACCGGCGGAACCGTGAACAGCGTGGCCTCAGACCTGATCAGGATAGCGCTGTCCAGCGCAGCCAGGATGGCGAT
>JAPHSC010000415.1 GCA_026193125.1 Gammaproteobacteria bacterium | reverse complement strand
GGAACTATTAAAAAACATCGAGGATGATGTCGACAGCCAGGGTCGCGCCTTGCTGGACGTGTGGATGAGTCACGGTGACCGGGTAGAAACCATTCCCCCGGGTTTCAGCGCCATCGCCAGTACGGATAATGCACCGCTGGCGGCCATGTCTGACGAATCCCGTCACTACTATGGTCTGCAGTTCCATCCCGAGGTTACCCATACCACGCAGGGCTCCCGAATCATCGAGCGCTTCGTACACCAGATATGCGGCTGTGGCAGCAACTGGAATGCCGGCAACATCGTCGCCAGCGCCCTGGCGACGGTACGCGAGCAGGTGGGCAGTGACCAGGTACTACTGGGGCTGTCTGGCGGCGTGGATTCCTCGGTCGTGGCCGCGCTGCTGCACGAGGCTATTGGTGATCAGCTGACCTGCGTGTTCGTCGACCATGGCCTGCTGCGTCATAACGAAGGCGACCAGGTGATGGCGACCTTCGCCGAGCACATGGGCATCAAGGTTATCCGCGTGAATGCTGCAGAGCGTTTCTTCAGGGAGTTGGCGGGAGTCAATGACCCGGAGCAGAAACGCAAGATAATTGGTCGCCTGTTCATCGAGGTGTTCGACGAGGAATCGACCAGGCTGGAAGGGGTAAAGTGGCTGGCGCAGGGCACCATCTACCCGGACGTGATCGAGTCTGCGGGCAGCAAGACCGGCAAGGCGCACGTCATCAAGTCACACCATAACGTGGGTGGGCTGCCGGAACACATGAAGCTCAAACTGGTGGAGCCGCTGCGTGAACTGTTCAAGGACGAGGTGCGCCAGATAGGGCTGGAGCTGGGTCTTCCCCGTCATATGGTTTTCCGCCATCCCTTCCCGGGGCCGGGCCTGGGTGTGCGCATCCTGGGCAATGTGCAGCCGGAGTTTGCCGATCTGCTGCGCCTGGCCGACGATATTTTCATCAGCGAGCTGCGTAACCATGGTTTGTACGACAAGGTCAGCCAGGCCTTTGCCGTGTTCCTGCCGGTGAAGTCGGTGGGTGTGATGGGTGATGGCCGTCGCTATGACTACGTGATCGCCCTGCGTGCGGTTGAAACCATTGATTTCATGACTGCCCGTTGGGCCCACCTTCCCTATGATTTCCTGGACCTGGTGTCCCGACGCATCATCAACGAGGTGGCCGGCATCTCACGGGTCACCTACGATATCTCCGGCAAGCCGCCTGCCACTATCGAGTGGGAATAAGCGCCAGTCGCCCGCGTTTATAGGGCATCAAAGCGCGACCAGGAAGCCACCGCGGCCATAAGCGGCACCGGTTACAGGCGCTTTTCCGTGGTCCCCAGGTCCTTCATCCTTTCAAATTGCATTGAAACCCCGGGTTCTCCTGGACGGTCAGGTTTCATGTGTTTGTAATAAACCGTCATGAATCCATGAAAGTTCATCAAACTGTCACATTTCCCACCTATCCTTTGCGCCATTCGAAGGAAACAGATCAGGCGAAACAGATGATCTGCCCAGTTCGATGCCCCGGTCACCCCCGGAATACCGGGGTAGCGACCAGGCCAGTTTATTAAACCGGTGATGCTGCGAGGGGCAGTGTCCAGACAGCACTAGCAAGACAGGAGCTAACCTAATGCGCAAGCATATTCTATCCACGGCCGTGATGATGGCCTGTGCCGGAACGAGCCTCGCCGCCATTGCCGACGAGAGCACCACTGTAGGCGGAAAGGCCTATTTCGACGTGACCAGCATCGATCAGACCAGTGATGGCGTCAGCACGTCAACCAGCGGCGTGGGCATGGACGTGAAGCGCTTCTACCTGGCGATCGACCACAAGTTTGATGACATGTGGTCGGCCAACCTGACCACCGATTTCAATTACGTCAGTAACGATGGCGAGACCCAGTTATACGTCAAGAAGGCCTACATGCAGGCAAAATTCTCTGATGAGGCTGTGTTGCGTATCGGTTCTGCCGATCTGCCCTGGGTTCCCTTTGCAGAAAAAGCCTATGGCTTCCGCTGGGTGGAAAATACCCTCATCGATCGCCGCAAGGATGGCACGTCGGCTGACTGGGGTGTGCACCTGGGTGGCAAGTTCATGGACGGCAAGGTGGAATACGCCGTGGCTGCCATCAATGGCAAGGGCTACAAGGATCCCACGCGCTCCAAGGGCTTTGACTACGAGGGCCGCGTGAGCTTCTATCCCATCGAAGGGTTGACGCTGGGTGCCGGTTTCCGTGACGGCACGCAGGGCCTGGAATCCGAGACCGTGGATACGGCCAACCGGGCCACACGCATGAATCTTCTGGCGGCCTATGATTTCAAGATGTTCAAAGTCGGCGCCGAATATTACACCGTCGATAACCCGACCAGCACGGCGATCCTGACCGGCCCGCAGGACGAGGCTGATGGCTATTCGGTGTTTGGTTCCTTCAGCCCGGCTGACAAAGTCACCGTGTTCGCACGTTATGACCAGTCCGAATACCGGAACGACCTGGTCCCCAACATCACGGACACCTACTACAACGTTGGCGTATCCTACGAGGCACGCAAGAACGTGGACCTGGCCTTTGTCTACAAGAATGACCTGGTTGAAAACGGCTCGGTCAAGACCAGTAACGGCACCATCGGTGGCGTGAACGAGGGCGAGTACACCGAGTTCGGTCTCTGGGCGCAGGTGAAGTTCTAGGACTATTGAGTAGCCTCCCTGCCCGCGCCTGATTAATTAGCGAGGGGCGGGCACGGAGGCGATAGCGACACATTCCCCCCTGAACGTGCATTTTCCAATGCGTATTTGAGTTCAAGCCCGTCTTCGGACGGGCTTTTTTTTGCTGCACGCCCACCCGGACCTCGAAGCATTCGCCCCAACCATGGCCAAGGGTTATCCTGAGGCCCGGTCGAAGCTGACGAGGTGAATAAATGGAATCCTTACAGTTGAAGGGTGTTCGTGCATGCGTGTTCGATGCCTATGGCACCTTGTTCGACGTCAACAGTGCTGCGGCACGTGAGAGCGACGCGCTGGGTGACACATGGCAACCGCTGGCGGATCTGTGGCGCAGCAAGCAACTACAGTACACCTGGCTGCGAAGCCTGGCCGGCAGCCATGTCGATTTCTGGCAAGTCACCGGCGATGCACTGGATTTCTCCATGGCAAGTCTCAAGCTTGATGATCCGGCATTGCGCCGACGCCTGATGGATCTGTATTTGCACCTGAGCACTTATCCTGAGGTAAGTGATACGGCTGCGCGGCTCAAGGCGGGGGGTATGAAGCTGGCCGTGCTGTCTAACGGATCCCCGGCCATGTTGGCTGCGGCGGTGCAGAGCGCTGGAATCGACACGCTCATGGATGCCGTGATCTCGGTTGAGGAGGTGGGAATATTCAAGCCCCATCCGTCTGTCTATCAGCTGGCCGTGGATCGCCTGCGGTTCAAGCCGAAGGAAATCTGTTTCGTGTCATCCAACGGTTGGGATGCATTCTCGGCCAAGGCGTTTGGCCTGCGTGTGGTCTGGTGTAACCGTTTTGCCCAGGTAGCCGAGCGCATCCCCGCGTTGCCGGATGGAGAAATCCCCGACCTGGCAAGCCTCCCTGACATACTGGGTGCCTGATCCGCAAGCGTGAACCTGGAGTTCTCTGCGAGGGTGTTTTCGAAGATCGGCTTGGCGTCCGCTCTAGTCGGCGGACTCGGTTACCGCGACACTTACCCGGTCGCGACTGAAAAAATAGAACACCCCGCCGGTGACCACGATACCTATGCCTGCCAGGCCTTCCATCGGTCGTTCCAGCAAAATAAATCCCAGCGACCAGCCGGTTATTGCCAGGTAGACCAGAGGAGGCAGGGGGTAAAGACTCACGCGATAGGGTCGTGGCAGTTCCGGTTCAGTCCTGCGCAGGATAAACACACCGAGCACGGTGAACAGGGTGTTCAGCCCCAGCGTGAAGCCCGCGAACACCAGGATGGATTCGAAGGAATTGGTGAAGATGAACAGCAGGGAGATGCCGGCCTGCAGCCAGATTGCCCGGGCAGGCACGTCGTGTTCATTGGTCACAGCAAGGGGGCGGAAGACCGCGAAATCCTCGCCTATCATCTGCAACACCCTGGGGCCGGCCAGGGTCATCGCACTCACCGTGGAAATCAACAGAAACGACAGGGTCACGCCGATCAATGCCGCACCGGCCTGCCCGAAAATATGCAGGGCCGAAACATAGCCGATTTCAATCTCGCCCTGCAAAGCGCTCACTGGCGCAGTGTGCAGGAAAGTAAAATTCAGACCCACGTAGAGGAGGGCAACGACCATGGTGCCTGCGACCAGGGCCAGGGGAATGGTTCTCTGTGGATTTTCCACTTCTCCGGAAATGTAGGTGACTGCGTTCCAACCGGTGTATGCATAGGTGACATAGATCAGGGACACGGCAAAGGCACCGCTCAACATGAGTGTCCCGTCACCCTGGGCAGGCATGAAGTGCATACCCTGCGGCGCCTGGGTCATCAGTACGCCGGCAACACAGAATATTGCGATCAGGGCAATCTTCGCCAGGGTGAAACTGTTTTGAATAAAGGCACTGTTGTTGCGATGGCTGGCATGTACGGCGGCCAGGGACACGACCAGGAAGCCGGCTACCCAGGTGGCGGCCGACTCGGGCAGGAACGGCAGGGCCGAGGTCAGGTAAGCGCCCGAGGTTAACGCCACCAATGCCGTGGGCGCGGCAAAGCCGATAGTGGAAGACACCCAGCCCGAGATAAAGCCGGCGCCAGGATGGTAGATACGCGTCAGAAAGTTGTATT